>DATCTA010000174.1:0-3553 GCA_036568165.1 Sulfurovum sp. | reverse complement strand
TTTTCAACCACATGTCCAAAGGTATGTCCGTAATTTAGTACGGCACGTATACCGGCTTCCTTCTCATCCTGGTTGACAACCCACGCTTTGAGCTCAACACTTTTTCTGATCACCTCTTTAAGTGTCTCAGTATCTTCAAAGTTGGCTGTTTGCAGAAATTCAAAGTATGATCTATCGAACATTACAGCCATTTTAACGATCTCTGCTACACCTGCAGCAAACTCTCTTGGAGGGAGTGTTTCTAAAAATGCAGGATCTATATAGACTGCTTTAGGTTGATAGAAAGCACCGATAAGGTTTTTTCCATATTTGTTATTGACACCTGTCTTTCCACCCACACTGGCATCAACCTGGCTGAGGAGTGTTGTAGGGATCTGTATGAAGTCTATGCCTCTTTGATAGATACTGGCAGTAAAACCTGTCATATCTCCTATGACACCGCCACCAAATGCGATAAGCAGAGATTTTCTATCAAGTTTATGTTCAAAACACTCATTCAATATCATTTCCACAGTTTCTAAGGTTTTATATTCCTCACCGTCAGGAATAGTTACTATATTCAGTTTTGCTGCATTTATATGAGAAAGAAGCGTATTTAGATGATAACCTGAAACGGTGGGATTTGTAACTACAACCACATTGGTATCAAATGTAAGTTGTGGAAGTCTGTCGATAGTGATATTATAAGTGATATTTTGTGATTGTGTTAATTCGATAGGTACGATCATCTACTTAAAACCTTGCGCGTTATTATGGCCTTTATTTTATCTTAATTGTGATTAAGTATCGTTTTAAAGGCTTTTATACCTTACAGAGCCTGATTTTAGGACTCTGTAATTGCATAAGGAACAAGTAGTTTTGGATGCCTGTTGGTTGTAAGCAGAAAGTCTTGTACCTGATTGGAGATGAGTTTTCTAAAGCTGATAGTATTAAGGCTTTTTTCAAAAGGAGCTATTTGAAGAATATCCTTCATAGTTGAAAGCTCACGTATAGGGTTTGCTACTTTTTGAGGCGTATTGATCTCCATATTGAAAAGATGAGCAAGTGTTTCATAGTGTTCCAAGATCGTTTTCCGGCTCTTAAAGTCACCTTCCGGATCAAAATCACCAATTGTGAGTCCAAGGCCAAGTGCCTCTGAAATGTCGAAAGTCGTAGATGAAATGGACTCCATTTTTTCTTTTTCATTCATAAGTACGACAGAGTTTTTAACATTATAAAGAAGGTCATCACCAAAAAGGAAAACCAGTTTTTTCAATTTATAAAGTGTTTCCTTGAGATCATCAGCCTCAAATGTCGGAATACTGTTTAACACAAGTCCAACATTGAATTCATGTATATCATTGATGATCTGTGATCTTAGATTTTCATTTTGATAAGAGATAGAGAGTGTAACATGCTGTGATTCGAAAGTTTTCAGCTCTTCTATCAGTTCAAAATTGTTCGGATATAGAACACGTACGAACAGATCTTTATCTTCCAGTTTTTCAAGAAGATAGATACTCTGTTTAAGATAAAGTAATGCATCTTTTTTATCATGCCTGAAATCAAGAATGAGATAGGCATTTTTACCAAACGGTTCAGGGAAAAGACCTCTTCTTTTGTTGATGGTATTGTAAACACCATTAAGTACGATAGGTTTACCTAAAAGAAGTAAAGTATCATTTGGACGTATCATCGTTGCACTGCTGGGAAGTATCTGTTTTTCATCCCTGTAAAGTGCAGCGATCTTCCAGTTTGTCTGTACGATAGAACCGATGTGCCTGTAGGCATAAGAACTTCCAAACGGTACATGGACCTCCATGATCTCACCTTCTCCAAGGCCCACGTTCTGTGCAACCAAAGGAACGTTTGGAAGTTGGTCGTAAAGATGTGCGGCAATGAGTTGATTCGTGTGTACGATCGTAGTGTTCTCGTTATCTTTACCTATATGGTTATCATCCCATTGGTTTACTAGAACGGTACGTATTTTCGCGTTGATAAGAGCAATATTCTTTAGTGCATAGCGAGCATCTTCTATATCTTCCATTACAATGAAAACATTGGAAAATTTGGTCTCATCCATAATACGGCTGAGTTTGGAAAAACTTGTCGGGTCAGCATCAATGACAGTGATGTTTTTACCCAATTTTTCAGGTGTTGTATGTGCTTTATAGCAGGTCACATAATACTGGTTCTCGGCTACCCTGTTCTTACTGACCCATCCGATAAAATGCCTAGCTATGCTTCCGCTAGCCAATATAAGTATATTTTTGATGAAAATCCTTTATATATAAACCAATAAGTCACATCTACAGCTAATCAAATTAAAGTTTTCTAAAATAGACGCTTTTTCTTAGTTTGCAAAATATTCGATATACTTGCGTAATTATTTTTGAGGGATATTATAACACAATGGAATTTCAGATAGATAAAACAGATGGTAAAGCAAGAGCTTGTACTATAAGAACTGCACATTCTACAATACAGACACCGGTTTTCATGCCTGTTGGAACTGTCGGTGCTGTCAAAGCATTGGATGCAACAGATCTTGCTACTTTCATCAAACCAGAGATCATTTTGGGTAATACTTATCATTTATATCTTCGTCCAGGAGATGAGACCATTAAAGCCATGGGTAAATTACACGGATTTACCAAATATCCAAAAAGCTTTTTAACAGACAGCGGTGGTTTTCAGGCATTTTCACTTTCTGATAATGTCAAGATAGATGAAGGGGGTATCACTTTTAGAAGCCATGTAGATGGAAGTAAACACTATTTTACACCTAAAAAAGTGATAGATATACAAAACAATCTAGGCTCTGATATCATGATGATACTTGATGATCTGGTTGCTCTTCCCGCAACGCAGGAACGTATAAAAGCAAGTATAGAACGTACGACCCGGTGGGCTCAGGAGTCCATAGCGTACCATAGGGAGAACCAAAAGAAAGGTATAGGTGTAGATCAAAATATATTTGCGATCATTCAAGGCGGTACGGACAAGGCTTTCCGTGAAAAATCAGCCAAAGAGTTATGTTGTCTGGATTATGATGGATTTGCTATTGGCGGGTTGAGTGTCGGAGAAGCAAATCAGGATATGTATGATACAGTAGAGTGGACGACACAGTTCATGCCTGAAGACAAGCCCCGTTACCTCATGGGAGTGGGTACACCTGAGGATCTCGTAGAGAATGTTTCACGCGGTGTAGATATGTTTGACTGTGTCATGCCCACACGAAATGCCCGAAACGGTACCCTGTTCACCAGTTTTGGAAAAGTCAATATCAAAAAAGCTGAATATACAACCGATGAAAGCCCGATAGATCCAGAGTGTGGCTGTATGGTATGTCAAACCTATTCTCGATCTTACATGCGCCATCTTTTCCGAGCAAGAGAGATCACTTACTTTAGGTTAGCGACCATACATAATCTCTATTACTATTTAAATCTCATGAGTCAAATGAGAGAAGCGATACTAAATGAAAGATTTGAGGCATTCAAAAGCGAGTTTTATGAGAAGCGGAAGTAATACCACATTTTGACATAGTGAACTACCAAATCTCTAAAGAAGA
>DATCTA010000173.1:0-10001 GCA_036568165.1 Sulfurovum sp. | reverse complement strand
CGTAAATGGCTCTATTTTGAACTAACACCTGCTGTAAGTTTTCAAAAGCAGTATGATTGGGATCCAAATTATCAAGTACGTTTATTTTTTGACTTCTATTTCGGAAAATTCGATTAAATTGAATTAAATAAGACAAAAATTATCTCATTTAATAATTTTTGTGCTATAATAATCACACAAATCATAAAAAAGGAAAAAATATGCCAAAGATCAACAAATATCAAGATATCTCAGAAATCGATAGAGAAGCGAAAAAAGACCTTATCGATAGACATTCACCATTCATTCACTGTGCTGATACAGCAAAAGCTGGTGAGCCGTTTGAAGTAACTGTAAAAATGGGTAACGAGTATACTCACCCGGATGATTTCGATCACTATATAGAATCTGTAACACTTTTTGATGGTGATACTCAACTTGCAAAAGCTTCTTATGTACCAGGAACTCTTGGAAACACAAAAGCACACAACACAACAACTTTTACTATCATCCCAACAGGTAAAAAAATGAACCTTGTAGCACACGGTTACTGTACAAAACACGGTATCTGGGAAGGTACTGCAAAAGAAGTTACTGTAGAAGCATAATTCTACCCTCTTTCTTACTTTCAAGTCCCACTTTAATGGGGCTTGATTACCATATTATTTTCATTTATATATAATCAACATTTAACACCTTTATCTATCTTTCGCTACACTACGCTCATAAATATTAAGGATTCAAAATGAACATGCAAAATTTAGCGGATGAATGTACAAAAAAGTTTCTTGAGAAAATGGAAGAGAAAAAGATAGACACTTCAAACGTACCTTCTATGCTACTAACCAAATATTGCCGAATGCTTACTATCTATTGTGAATCTGAAGGAAGAGTGACTGATAGCTTTATAAAATCTATGGAAAAAGTTGCTGAGGAGATAACCTCCATTCAAGGATTGGAAGAGATCTTTCATGAATGCAATACCTGTCCAGAAGAAGAGTAATTCTATACTTTTAAATTATAACGCTTCTCCTTTGATAGATATCAACTTATACGCTTCTCGCTTATAATCTACCTGAAAACCTTTTTCGGTACTGTTCTTCAATGTATTTTCGCAAGTTCTTTCTATGATCATGCGATAATTCCGGCTTCTGAAGAATTCTGTCAGATCAGTCTTTTCTGTAAGATACTCTATACCCTGAACAAACCCCAGAAGATAACCAGATGCCTGGTCATTATTTGCTCCTTCCATATTACCGTATACTATATATTTGCATTGGTTTTTCAGTGTTTCATCGATCTCTTTACCTGCAAATAATGCATGGGGTAAAAAAATTATTGATAATGCAATAGATATTTTTAGAGGGGTGTTCATTATAGTCCTTTCTGGTTCTTGATATCTTAAATACTATACTGTCTTCTATGGTAAATATAGCATAATACCCTGCTCTTGTAAATAAATGAACTGCATTTGAAAATATATTTTATCTACATCCAATATCTTTTTGAAATCATTAAGCTGAACAAAATAGACTGAAAGTATAATTTAACATATAGTAAGGAAGAAAAATGAAAAAATTACTTTTGGTCTTTGTATGGATAGTTATAGGTATTGGTTTACATGCAAATGAAGTTGAAAAAATGACTATAAGCTGCAATGAGGGCAATGCTACAAGCTGTTATCAACTTGGAATGAAGTATGATGATTTTGGAGAAGGTATACGTCGAAGCTATGATAAGGCGATAGAGTTTTATACTAAAGCATGTAACGCAAATCACTTTAATGCCTGTGCAAACCTTGGTATCTTGTATGAACTTGGCAATGGGGTAAAGCAAGATTATGCAAAAGCATTGGAACTTTATGGAAAAGCATGTCATGGCAAAAGTGGTGATGGATGCTGCAATCTTGGAAATATGTATGAACATGGTAAAGGTATTGAAGCAGATATAGTTAAGGCAGAAAATCTTTATCAGGAGGCTTGTTTTCTTCAAAGTGGCTTAGGTTGCTATAAACTTGGCGTACTCTATTATGAGTATCAAAATCCAGATGATAGTATGTCAGTTGTAAAATCACTTTTCCGTGAAGCGTGTTCTCTTGGCGAGATCATGGGATGCGAAAATTTTGAATTGCTTCAAAAGACCTACAGGACATTTGAAAAGTAAGATAAATTATATTTTAAAAAACAACTCAGGTGGATTAACATAGTGTTAATACTGATTAGATAAAATGCGGGAAATCATTAGAGGAAATTAACTGTATGCGATCAAAAATAATATTTGTAGTGCTGTTAATGCTCTCTTTTACTATTTTTCATGATCTATTCATCTCAGTCATTGAAAAAAATGATCATACCAAGATCGTATATAGCATAAGTGATGAAGCATCCTCTTGCGACACCACAACCTTTAATAAAATACACAGTATGTTTCATTTTATGGCTATCATGATCACCTACGACAGTACGCCAATTCCATTCAATAACCATGAAAATATACCACATCATTTTCACAAATACTCTGCTCCTTTTACAGACACTTCCCATAAACCTCCAATCGTATAAATTTTTAAAAACTTACAGTAAGATATAAGACTTAGCTTTATGTAGCACGACTCGTTTTAAAGAGTTTGTCTATATTGGTAAAAAACATATTATTGATAGAAAGAGATAAAAAAATTTATGAAATACATTATATTATTTATGCTGCTGATACATTTTTCAGATGCAGATACATTGACATTGAAACATGTATTGAAAGCAGCAAATGACAATAACAGACTGATAAAGGCAAAAGATTACGAAAGCCTTTTTTTAGAAGCTAAAAACCAGGCTGACACTGCCATGGATCCATTGGAACTATATGGAACAGGTACAAGAGCCTATCCTAAATTTGATGCAAGCGGCAATGAATACTCTGTTGGACTTTCAAAGCAGCTGCCATTGGGCGATTCAAAAAAAGAAGAGCAAATGATTAACAGGCTCAATAATGAAGCCTATCTGCTAGAAGAAGAGAAAAAGATATTGAACTTTGAAAATGGTTTGAAAAGTCTTTATCATCAGCATTGTCTGGATCATAAAAATTATAAAAGTTTTAGACAAAATTTTGAGGAGTTTGTCAAACTTTATAAGAAGAAACAAAAAGCATACCAATATCAGGAGATATCCAAAACAGAACTGATGCAGCTTGAAATCGAAAAGAATAGACTCTATGCACAGCTAGAGGAGTTAAAAGCATCTCAGATGATCTCCAAGCAGAAGCTTTTCATTCTTGGAAATATCAGAGATATAGATAAAAATGTTCTTGTATGTAATGATATGTACCCGATCAGAGAGAATGTAGAATTAAAAGAAAATGCGTTTACACTCTCTCAAGAAGCGTATGAGAAGCGTATAAAAAGTACGCAAGTAGCGCTTAAAAGACACTCCAGAGCACTTGACTCCATTGAACTTTCAGCCCAATATGATCAAGAGATAGATATAGACAGGTATACTGTGGGAGTATCAGTTCCTCTAACTTTTACCAGTAAAAGATCTGAACAGGAACGTGTTGCAGCTCTGCATAAGAATTCTGCCCTCAGTTTTCAGTATGAACAGGATATGTTGGAAAAAAGAAGTATCTTCATGGAGTTGAAGCGTACCTTAAAAAGTAAGGCACTGATGATAAGATCACTCCAATCAAATCTTGATAATTACAATAAACAACTCTTGCCTCTTATCAAAAAAGGATATGAGCTTGGTGAATCCTCTGTCATTGAATATCTTTTAAACAGGCAAAATTACTACCAGATAAATCAAGAGCTTTTAGCTTTGCAAAAAAACTACTACCAAACACTTTTTACACTCTATACTATCAGTGAAATGAAGGATAACAAATGATAAAACAATTAATACTATTGACTCTGTGCACACTTTCTTTGAATGCAGAAAATGTCATATTGACTGCTGAACAGGAAGAGAACTGGAAGATCAAGAGTGAGGTTCCTGAAAGTTCCAATTCTCTTCCACTGGGCGATTTCATTGTCGAAGTGGTCACACCTCCAATGTTACTGCATACTATATCTCTCCCTTTTGAGGCAAATATACAAAGGCTGCATGTGGCAAACCATCAAGCTGTAAAGCAAGGAGATGTCCTTGCAGATGTTACAGGAAAGGATTGGATCGAGACACAACAAAAAGCGATCTCTGATGCTATTGAACTCAAACACAATGAAAATTTGCTAAAGCGTAAATCAGTATTGTGTAAAGAAGAGGTCATACCACAAAAAGAGTGTCTTGCATTTCAGGCTGAACTGCAGACAATGAAAGTTAAAGCGGCTGCATCAAGGGCATTACTTAAGAGTTACGGTGCAAGTGATGATATGATATCACGTTTATTAAAAGACCTTGTTATTTTTCAAACGATACCTGTCAGAAGTACAGTGGATGGCCATATCGTAAAACTGAATGCAACACCGGGAAAAAGTGTTAATCCTTCCGATGCACTTTTTGTGATACAGAAAAAAGGACAGTTATGGATAGAGAGTGCAATAGAAACTGAAAGGACACAGTCGCTCAAGGAAGGCGAAAAGGTAAGGATCATTCTTGACGGTCAGACTTTTGATACAACGATATTGCAACTCTCCCCAGTGATCAATCCGGAAAACCAGACTAGAAGTATACGTTTCTTAGTTCCTTCCGATGTCAATATATTTGCCGGACAGCGTAGCAGTGCAAAAGTTATATTGCCGCAGGAGTGTCTGAAGATAAAGAAAAATGCCGTAATAAAGATCGATGAAGATCAAATTGTTTTCACTAAAAATAAAACGGGATATACGGCTGTACCTGTGAAGATACTCGCTGAAGATGAGATGTACTATTTTATAAAAGTTTCTGCTGATTTGAAAAATAGCAAAATAGCAGTAAGTTCAGTAGCAGTGCTTAAAAATATGATGGGAAGCGATGATGAATAAACTTATAGGTTTTGCCCTCTCACAGAGGTTGTTCTTTACATTGCTTGCTGTCGTACTTTTAGGCTTCGGTGTAAAAGCCTATAAAGAACTTCCCATAGATGCATTTCCGGATATCTCCCCTACCCAGGTTAAGATCATTATTAAATCAAGCGGAATGACACCAGCTGAGATCGAGTCTCGTATCACTGTACCTATTGAGATGAAAATGGTCGGAATACCCCATCAGACAATGCTGCGTTCCATATCAAAATATGGTCTGTGTGATATCACGATAGATTTTGAGGACGGTACTGATATTTACTGGGCAAGACAACAGGTCAGTGAAAGACTTTTGGATATCAAAGATGAACTTCCACCAAATATGGAGGGAGGACTTGCACCTATATCGACACCATTAAGTGACATTTTGATGTTCACCATAGAATCAGATGTTTTATCTCTTGAAGAGAAGCGCAGTTTGCTCGACTGGATCATCTCTCCTAAGATACGTGCAGTAAGCGGTGTGGCTGAAGTGAATCCGCTTGGTGGTAAGGTCAAAACCTATGAAGTGGTTCCTGACCTGAACAGAATGAGAACTTTGGGCATCTCACTCTCCCAAATATTTGAAACACTTGAAGCAAACAATCAAAATGATGGTGCAGGACGAGTATCTCAGGGTGTTGAGAGTATATTGGTGCGTAGCGTGGGACGGCTAAAAAATCTGGATGACATCAAAGCACTTCCTGTAGGTAAAAGTGCAGACAAGGTCATCACACTGGGTGAAGTTGCGACAGTACGTTATGGACATATCACGCGTGCAGGATTTGTGAGTAAAAATGGTCAGGGTGAAGCTGTACAGGGATTGGTGCTTGGATTGAAAGGTACCAATACTGCAGTGGTTCTTGATGATGTAAAAGAAGAGTTAAAAAAACTTGAGGCTATGCTGCCTGCAGATACGAAGATAGATATTTTTTATGACCGTTCTCACCTTGTCAATCTTGCTACAGATACGGTAAAAAGTGCGCTCTTTGAAGCGGTTATCTTGATCATGGTCATTTTGCTTCTGATGCTGGGAAATCTTGCTTCTGCCTTGAGTGTTGCTTTGATCTTGCCTTTTGCATTACTGATGAGCTTTATAGCCATGCAATACTTTGGATTGACCGCAAATCTTATGAGCCTTGGTGGTCTCGCCATAGCGATCGGTATATTGGTAGATTCAGCAGTGGTTGTGGTTGAACACATTACAGCGGAACTTGGTAATCCAAAACATCAACACCAAAGTAAATTGCACATCATCTATGAAGCAACAATAGATATGGCACCCTCTATCATTACAGGTGTACTCATCATTATCATCGTATTCATGCCCCTGCTTACGCTTGAAGGACTTGAAGGTAAACTCTTCAGACCGGTTGCTCTGAGTATTATCTTTGCACTTTTCTCATCACTGGTTTTGGCATTGACGCTTATTCCGGTGCTCAGTTCATTTATCCTCTCCAAAAGGCCTGATAAAGAATCGGCACTCATTCAATTATTGACCAAATGGTACAAACCTGTACTCCTATACTCACTTAAACATGTAAAAATTACAGTGATAGCAGTCGTTCTTCTCTTTGGGGGATCTCTCTTTCTGGCTTCAAAAACCGGTAAAACATTCATGCCTACCATGGATGAAGGAAACATCATTATCGGTGTAGAAATGTTGCCTTCAATCTCGCTTGAGGAGAGTTTGGCACTCAATCTGAAACTCCAAAAAAAGCTCATGGCTTCTGTGCCAGAGATCAAAGATATCATTGCAAGAACAGGTAGTGACGAACTTGGATTGGATCCTATGAGTCTTAATGATACAGATACCTTCCTGGTGCTTCATGAAAAAGAAAAATGGCGTGAACCATCCAAAGATTTTGTTATTGATGAGATCAGAAAGGTGCTTGATCAGTTCGTTGGTATCGAATACGGATTTACACAACCGATTGAAATGAGGGTTTCTGAAATGCTTACTGGAGTAAGGGGTGATCTGGCCATAGATATTTTCGGTAGTGACAATGATACACTTGAAGAGATAGCGGTAAAGATCAAAAACGTCCTTGAATCGATCGATGGAAGCAGTGATGTATATAAAAAAGCCAATGAAGGTGTGGAGTATTTTGAACTTCTCTTCAATAAAAAAGCAATGGCATACCATGGCGTCAGTCAACAGGATCTCAATGATTTTCTTCGTGTTATGATCACAGGTGTAGAGGCAGGTATCATTCAGGAAGATATGCGTCGTATCAGTTTGATGGTCAAAGGTAATAAAACACTTCAAAACTCTTTGGACAAGATAGAAAGACTCCATTATCCACTTGAAAATGGCAAATCAGTTCCATTAAGCAACTTGATCACCTTTATATCAAACACTGGACCGGTTCAAATAGAACATGAGCACGGATACAGGAAGACCATCGTTCAGACCAACGTAAAAGGTCGTGACCTTGTAGGCTTTGTTGAAGAGGCTGAAAGAAAGATAGCAGAAGAAGTAGAACTTCCTGCAGGTTATTATCTTGATTATGGAGGAGAGTTTGAAAATCAGCAAAGAGCTGCTTCAAGATTGGCGATCATTGTACCTATAGCCCTCTTTTTGGTCTTTATTCTGCTTTTTGTCTCTTTTGGTTCACTGATACAGGCTACGATGGTGATTGTCAATGTACCGTTGGCCCTCATCGGAGGATTTATAGGACTCTATTTGAGTGGAGAATATATGTCAGTACCGGCATCTGTAGGATTTATAGCCCTGCTTGGTATAGCAGTACTTAACGGTGTTGTACTTGTGAACTATTTTAATTATCTTGTTCGTAATGGAAAAGAGTTAAAAGAAGCAGTAATTGAAGGTTCTGTAAAAAGACTGAGACCTGTACTGATGACTGCAACCATTGCAGCATTTGGTCTTATTCCTCTGCTTTTTGCTACAGGGCCTGGTTCTGAAATACAAAGACCTCTGGCGATCGTTGTTATCAATGGATTGATCAGTTCCACACTGCTGACCTTGATCATACTTCCTATTTTATATCTTAAATTTTATAAAAATAGTTTACAACACGGTGCAGAGCAATAGTATAAATGAAGAGAGAAGTGTCTATGACTACCAGTCAATACCTTTTCTAGGGTACTCTTCTCTCTCGTTGCTTTTCACTTTCTTACACTCCTCAGGTTTGCTTTCACAATATTTGTTATAGGCCAATACAGCAATGATCAGTAGTACAACAGAAATGATAAATAAGAGTAATGGCTGTTTCATACTTCTACTATAGCTAAATAATTTTTATATATTCCTATGTTTCAGTCACCCTATTATGCTTAAACTCTCTTATATAAATATGATATGATTATTGAATATGTAGAGGAAAATGGATGAAGAAATTATTACTCATGGTGCTGCTATTAACTGGATTAGATGCCGCTCAATATGAAGAGAATCAAAGACTGTGTGATGAAGGTAATATGGTTGGATGTTTCAATATAGGCTATATGTATATGAAAGGTATACGTGGAGCAACGAAGGATGAGAACAAGGCACTTGAATACTTCACAAAGGCATGCAACGGCGGAGATATCGATGGTTGTTTGAACGCAGGGAAATATTTTGAAGACGGTATAGATGTCAAGCAGGATTATTTTAAAGCTTCAGAGTTCTATATCAAGGCATGTGATGGAAGAGAGGCTTATGCCTGTATGCTGCTTGGGAATTTTTACCGTGACGGCAACGGGACTATTGAACGTGACAGTAAAAAAGCTGCATCCTATTTCAAAAAGGTGTGTGAGTATGGTTATAGTAAGGGATGCAGGGAGTATGAAGCCCTGATAAAATAATGGTTTTTTGGGTTGTAAAATAGCTTGGAATAGAATATAATACTTTCATGAAAAACCTCCGAAATGCACTTTTACTCAAACAGCTCATACAACTCAAACAATTGGGTTACCGATATACTTCTGTTACACCATATACAGAAGAGGAGCATGCCTTAACTCTTCCAAATACACTTGAATCTTTGAAAAAGCAGGCGATGGAGTGCCATTTGTGTGAGCTTAGCAAAAGTCGTCATAAAGTCGTCTTTGGCGAAGGAAATCCGCAAGCAGATATTATGTTTATTGGTGAAGGTCCTGGTGCATCTGAAGACAGTTCAGGGAAACCTTTTGTGGGACGTTCTGGTGAACTTCTCACAAAGATGATAGAAAATGTACTGCATATCTCCAGAAACGATGTCTACATTACCAATATCGTTAAATGTCGTCCTCCAAACAACGCTACTCCTACGCCGGTACAGGCACATACATGCCAACCCTACCTGATGAAACAGATAGAACTTATAAAGCCTAAGATCATTGTAGCACTCGGTTCAACAGCATACCATTATATTACAGGTGATGAAACAGAGATAAGCAAGGTAAGAGGAACATCACATACTCTGAATGGTTATACGGTCATTCCAACCTATCATCCAAGTTATCTGCTTAGAAACCCTTCAGCAAAAAAAGAAGTTTTTGAAGATCTTAAAAAAATTAAAAGATTAATGTAAAGTAATATGTAATTATAATAAGAGTAAAATAGTGCCACGGGGAATGCAGGGATGAAACAACTATTTATATCTATATGTATCATACTGTTGGGTTTCACTACACTTCTGCATGCTAAACCTCTTATCAATTGGCATGACGGTACAACATCATATACTGATTATGATGTGGAATACTTTGAAGAAAAAGCCGATCATCCTTTGACATTTCAACAGATAAGAAGCCAAAATTTTCAATTGATCAACAACAATTTCACGTTTGGCTACAATACCAACAATTTTTGGTTTCGACTGCGCGTATTTAATGATTCAAACACATCAAAAGATATCTATTTGGAACTCACAGAGATCATTCATAAGCATCTTGATCTGTATATCATCTCATCTGACAATACGGTAAAATTAGAAAAAAACGGATTATCTGTACCGGTCGACCAGCGGCAGATAAAGGTCTCAAATCCTACATTTTTGATACAATTTGATCCATTTGAAGAAAAAGAACTGTATATCAAACTCAACACTATCTATGGTGTGTTCGGTGC
>DATCTA010000172.1:0-2188 GCA_036568165.1 Sulfurovum sp. | reverse complement strand
AGGTCCTCTCATAGAAGCACTTGCCCTCAAAGGTGATGAGAACAGATTCGATCTGCCTATTCCTCTACGCAACTCCAAACTCATCGCCTTTTCTCTCTCGGGACTTAAAAATGCAGTGAGACTTAAAGTGGAAGAACTTGGAGGCAGTGAAGGCATAAGCGAACAGGACAAGGCAGACCTTTCTGCCTCATTTCAAAAAGCGATCAAACTCCATCTGCTTCAAAAAAGCAAGAAGGTCTTTGCAAAAGAGAAGATCAAAGATTTTGCCATCGTAGGTGGGGCATCTGCAAACAAATATATAAGAAATGCATACCAGGAGCTGTGTGACGAATTTGGGAAAATACTGCATGTTGCCCCCTTGCAATACTGCTCTGACAACGCTGCGATGATAGGTCGATATGCACTGGAAGCCTATGAACGAAAAGACTTTCTCGACTCCAATGAAATTGATATCGTCAGTACTAAAAAACAGCAAAGCGGTATGCTACTGTAAATAGGCCTGCAATCCCCTCTACAACCACCCTTTCCTAAGTTACTTTTGGCTAAAATATATACACTTATACCCCCACAAATTGGAGTCTCAACATGGCAGAATATGGTGCTAGTAATATTAAAGTCCTTAAAGGACTAGAAGCGGTAAGAAAAAGACCTGGAATGTATATCGGAGATACCTCAACCAAAGGTCTTCATCACCTTATATACGAAGTCGTAGACAACTCTATCGATGAAGCGATGGCAGGGTTCTGTGATACGATAAAAGTAACACTTACCAAAGAGGGTTCAGCGATCATTGAGGACAATGGTCGTGGTATCCCTGTAAAAGAGCACCCTACGGAAAAGATATCTGCAGCGACCGTCGTTCTGACAGTACTTCATGCCGGTGGTAAGTTTGACAAAGACACCTATAAAGTTTCCGGTGGTCTTCACGGAGTGGGTGTTTCAGTTGTAAATGCACTATCTAAAAAACTGGATATGACGATATTCAAAGATGGCGAGATCCACACACAAAGCTTCCAGAAAGGTATCCCTGATGCCCCACTAGCTTCTGGTGACAGCACAAGAAAACACGGAACTAAAATTGAGTTCTGGCCTGATGAAACGATCTTTCAAGAGAGTGTCACTTTCCAAAAAGATATCCTGATGAAACGTTTCAAAGAGCTGTGTTACCTGAATCCAAAGATCACTATTGATTTCAGAGATGAGCGTGACGGTACCAAAGAACTCTATCACTTTGAAGGCGGTATCAAGCAATTCGTTGAGGACATGAATACAAAAACACCGCTTTCATCTGCACAGTTTTTCGAGGGTAAAGATGAAGATATAGAAATAGATATTGCTTTAATGTATTGTGACTCAGATACTGAAAAAGTACTCTCTTTTGTTAACAACATCAAAACTGCTGAAGGGGGAACACACGAAGCAGGTTTTAGAGCCGGTCTTACACGCTCCATGGCAAGTTATATCACTAAAAATGCCAATGCCAAAGAGAAAAATACCAAGATCACCGGTGATGACTGTAAAGAGGGCCTTATCGCCATCATTTCAGTACGTGTACCGGAACCACAATTTGAAGGACAGACAAAAGGTAAACTAGGATCCTCTTATGTACGTCCATTGGTGCAGAAGTTCTTCTCTGAAAACTTCAATAAATACCTTGAAGAGACTCCTCTGGAAGCAAAAGAGATCATGGCACAGATACTTCTTGCCGCCAGAGGTAGAGATGCTGCAAAACGTGCAAAAGACCTCGTAAAACGTAAAGACTCTATGAGCATCGGTACACTTCCTGGTAAACTTGCAGACTGTCAAAGCAAAGACCCTGAAGTCTCTGAAATCTATCTGGTGGAGGGAGATTCTGCAGGCGGTTCTGCAAAACAGGGACGTGATAGAGTTTTCCAAGCGATCCTACCGCTCAAAGGTAAGATCCTCAATGTGGAAAAAGCACGTTTAGAAAAGATCCTTAAATCTGATGAGATCAAAAATATGATCACGGCACTTGGTTGCGGTATCGGTGATGAGTTTGATGAAGAGAAATTAAGATATCACAAGATCATCATCATGACAGATGCGGATGTCGACGGTTCTCATATCCAAACCCTGTTGATGACCTTCTTCTTTAGGTTCCTCAAACCAATCATAGAAAAAGGATACCTCTATCTTGCACAACCGCCGCTTTACCGTTATAAAAAAG
>DATCTA010000171.1:0-6642 GCA_036568165.1 Sulfurovum sp. | reverse complement strand
AAAACAGTACAACCACCAAAAGGGACATAAAGTAAAATGTATACTTCTTTGCTTTTTCCATAGCTGCTTCTTGTTTTTCACGGACTTTGTCAAGCTTCATCCGGAGCTCGTCATCGTAGAGGTCTCCAAGCAAACTTTTTGCGAACTTTTCAAGCTTGAGGCTAGCCTGCTGTCCGGCATCCTGGTAAGAAACCATTTCTGTGGTTGCCTCCTCATAGAGTATCGCATGTGTATATGCTTTGGTACCCAAAAGGACCATTGCACCCAATATCAGGCCCAATACACTATAAAGGATCATTTGTATTAATGTTTTCATAGGATGATTATACCTTAAATGGGTTAGCCTTAATGCGATATTTCAAAATAGACGAAGAGCGTCTTTTGAAAAAAATTATCATTGTCATCACTGACCATAACATAACGATACTTCCCTACTTTTGCCAAGCCTTCAAAATTGTCTATATTCCAGCCTTGATGCGTGTTCATCTTAAGCAAAAGTTCACTTTTACATAGTTGCTTTCTGCTCTTACATGTCATAAGATGGACCTTTTTAAGTGTGATCACCAGAGGATTCATCAGTCCGGTAAAAGATCTCTCCATCACGAGCAGGTTGCCATCATCCATCACTTCCATGGCGACAACAGCACTTTTGCCTTCAGCCTCTGCTTTGAAACTCCACTCTTTTCCATTTAATGCATAGATCGTATGCTCTTTTTTATGCTTCTGTTTCAAAGGCCACTCAACTGCGGTCAACAGCCCATGACCGGGATGCCAGGCCAATGCCTCTAAAGATTTGTTTCGGCTTCTGTAGTTTTTTGGGTCTATGAGTTTTTTGGGAAGAACATACTCTTTTTGCATTCTGCCTTCTTGATCGAACTTTCCTATCTTCGCTCTGCCTTCAAAAGAGACATAGAGCTCTCCTTTGTTGTCAATCGTCAGCCCTTCACTGTCACGACGCCATCTTTTAAACTGTTCGCCGCTCTTTTTGACCAGCTCTACACCGTTTATTGCATTGAGTTTTTCTATCTTGTCAGCGAACAGGGCATCAAAGGTAAACAGTTTTCCTTCATCACTTACAAAGTAAAGTCTTTTTTTGTTCTGATCATAGGCAAGATCTGAGATTTCGGAAAATCTCAATCCGCCGATCTGTTTATAAAGAAGTATTTTTTGATCTAAAAGTGTGATATGTTGAAGTGATGCCGTCGTATTCTGCGGGTAGATCTGTGTATCGAGCATCCCTCCTTGCAGCAGCCCTATCAAACCTGCAAGGAAAAAGGCTATTTTCATTTCTCTTTTATATCATCTTTGGAGAAATAGACCATGATAAGTATCCACACTACGGCAAGATCTATAGCGACATCTGCAAAGTTGAAGACTGCAAAATCAAATCCGCAATGCCAGGCGACATAGTCCACCACGCCTCCATGCACAAAACGGTCATAGACATTACCCAAAGCACCACCCACAAGCAACCCCACCGGGAAAGCATAGCGTTTGATATACCCCTCCTTGAAAACAAAAAGAAGAATCGCAAGGATAAGCACTGCCTGGATCCACTTCAGATAGGGACCAAGAAAAGCGAACATCGAAAAAGCCACACCTTTGTTATAGTGCAACTGGAGGTCTATGCACGCTCCGGGCCGATAATATCCACCGACAAAAAGTGCTTTGATGTTCTGATCGATAATGAACGTACCCGCAAGCACTAGAAAGAAGACAGCAAATGCTCTCATTAAGCCAGGGCACCTTTGAAGAATTTTTTACACTCCTCCATCATCTCTTCGAGCTTCTTTTCATCTTTTCCTTCAAGCAGTAGCCTTATCTTGTTCTCTGTACCTGAATACCTGAAAAGATGCCTCATTCCCAGACTTTCCACTTTCTCTTTAAGTGCATCAAGCCCATTGATCGTTTCAAACGGCCTTTTTTCATCTACCAGGAGATTCACCAACAACTGTGGGTATGACTCATACGGGTTGAAGGCTTCACTTGCTTTTTTGCCTGTCTCTACAAGATACGCCAGTGCTTGCAGGGAGCTAGTGATACCATCACCCGTCTTGGCAAAATCAGAGAAGATCACATGGCCGCTTTGTTCGCCGCCAAAGTTCATGCCGTTTGCCTGCATCATCTCAACAACATTTTTATCCCCTACCGCTGAACGCAGAAGCTTCAGACCATGAGCATGGAGGTACTCATCCAGCCCTTGGTTGCTCATCACGGTAGCGACCATACCATTGCCCTTGAGCTTATCATGGTTATTGAGGTGCAGGGCGAGTACTGCCATGAGTTTATCACCGTCTATCACTTCACCTTTTTCATCCACCATCACGACCCTGTCGGCATCCCCATCCAGTGCGATACCCACATCTGCACGGGACTCTATCACCGTCTTTGCCAAAATTTCAGGATGCATGGCACCACAGGTCTCATTGATGTTGAATCCGTTTGGCTTATCCCCGATCACGACAACATCCGCACCAAGCTCCTGAAGTACGGTAGGACCTACGATATACCCTGCGCCATTGGCACAATCTATCACTACCCTTTTCCCTGCCAATGTAAGCGGTTTGGGAAAAGAGTTCTTGATATGGACGATGTAGCGTCCTATCACATCATCGATACGCTTGGATTTTCCGATGAGCTTATCTACCACCTGTGCCTTCATAATGGCATCATCATCATCAAAGATCGTTTCTATCTGCTCTTCTTTATCCCGGTTAAGCTTATTGCCCTGGGCATCAAAGAACTTGATCCCGTTGTCATAGTAGGGATTATGGCTGGCCGATATCATGATCCCTGCATCACAACGCATATTCTCTGTCAAAAATGCAATGGCAGGTGTAGGCATAGGGCCTATTTGTATCACATCAAACCCTACTGCTGTAAGACCTGAGACGATTGCGTTCTCTATCATATACCCGCTGCGTCTGGTATCTTTACCTACCAATATCTTATTTGTTTTTGCATACTGTTTAAAATAGATCCCTGTAGCCATGGCCAAACGCATTGCGCTGACTGCAGTTACTTTTTTTCCGGCTTTTCCACGTACGCCGTCTGTTCCAAAAAGTGTCACGATGATTTCCTTTAGGGCTTTACGCACCCTGTATTCTGTTGGCTCAATTTTAACGCAAATTTGTTTAACTTTCCTCAAGACTTTCTGCTTTGGATAACTCTAGCACTCAATGCATCTAGCCTATAATTAATAAATCTTTAATCTTTTTTTAGCTATTATTCGCGAACTATTTTCACTCTAATTAATTTGAGTAATAACAAGATACCTCATAAAGGAAACAACATGGCACACCATAAATCGGCAAAAAAGCGTATTTTGCAGACTGCTGTAAAAACTGAAAGAAACAGATATTACAGAACAAGAATCAAGAACATTACTAAAGCTGTGCATGAAGCAGTAGCGGCAGAAAACAAAGCTGCAGCGACTGAAGCATTTGCAATTGCTAACAAACAAATCCATTCACTAGTAAGCAAAGGTTTCATCAAGAAATCAACTGCTGCTAGAAAAGTAAGCCGTCTTCATAAAATGGTAAATGCTATCGAAGCTGCATAAGCAG
Organism: Sulfurovum sp.; assembly: GCA_036568165.1. Taxonomy (GTDB): domain Bacteria; phylum Campylobacterota; class Campylobacteria; order Campylobacterales; family Sulfurovaceae; genus Sulfurovum. The sequence goes on along the minus strand of DATCTA010000171.1, from coordinate 3,076 downwards.
TCTCGGTACCACTCTACAAAAACCCCAATCTGATACAAAGAACACATATATGTTCAAAGATAAACTTCAACCATTCATTGATAGATATAACGAGCTCAGCGAACTCTTAAGTTCTCCGGATATTTCCAGTAACATCAAACGTATGACAGAACTCAGTAAAGAGCAGTCAGACCTAAGTGAACTCGTTGAAAAAGCCAATCTCTATCTCGAGACGGTAAATGCCATAGAAGAGAATAAAGAGCTTTTATGGGATGCTGAGCTAGGGGATCTGGCAAAAGAGGAGCTTTCTGAACTTGAACCGATGCTGCCAGCCCTTGAAGATGAGATCAAGATCCTGATGATTCCTTCTGACAAGAATGATGACAAAAACATTTTCCTGGAACTACGTGCAGGTGCAGGAGGAGATGAAAGCGCACTTTTCGTTTCCGATGTTTTCAAAATGTACACCCGTTACGCAGAGCAGATGGGATGGAAAATAGAGATCGTCAGTTCCAGTGAAGGTACTTCAGGCGGCTACAAAGAGCTTATCGCCCAGATCAAAGGTGACAGCGTCTACTCCAAACTCAAATATGAAGCCGGAACACACCGTGTTCAGCGTGTTCCTGATACAGAGACCCAGGGACGTGTACATACTTCAGCGATCACTGTTGCCGTTATCCCTGAAGTGGATGATGTAGAGGTAGACATCAAGCCAAACGAGATCAAAATGGATGTATACCGCTCAAGCGGTTGTGGAGGGCAGTCGGTCAACACCACTGACTCTGCTGTAAGATTGACACACATACCTACAGGTATCGTTGTGGCTATCCAGGATGAGAAATCCCAGCACAAGAACAGAGACAAGGCAATGAAAGTACTTAAGGCAAGGGTCTATGAGGCTGAACTTCAAAAGCAGCTCGATGAGACTTCAAGCCAGAGAAAACTTCAAGTAGGCTCAGGTGACAGATCTGAAAAGATCAGAACCTACAACTATCCGCAGAACAGACTGACAGATCACCGTATAGGATTAACGCTCTATGCTTTGGATGACATCATGAACAACGGTAACCTTAAATTGGTCGTTGACCCTCTTATCGCACACGCGCAAGCAGAAGCCATCAAAGAAGCAGGTCTTTGATCATGCCTACCTTTGCACGATTGAAGAGCGGAGATGATATAAGAGAAGTCATCAAAACTGCATTTGATGCAGACCTTGCGATCTCGGGCAGTTGGGGCTACTCTCAAGAGGAAGCAACTGTCATTGAAGCAGCAACAGCACCCCTTTTACAATTAGAACATATGCTTGCATCCATGCGTGCCTACATTGAGATGAATATGACACTCCCAGCAGAAGAACGCTACGGAAGCATCAACCTCAATGAGACACAAAGAGAGCAGATACAAAAGGGTGACCTTGTATACGATAAAGTAACCTATGAGATCACGGCCATGAAAGAAGAACGCTATACAGCATTTATCAATGAGTACAAAGAGGGATTGGGCAAAGAAGACTTTGATATCACAGAACACTTCAATCAAAGGAAAAAGGCTACGATCAGCAGGTATGAAGTATATTGGTTTGAGGTACATCTGACACTCTGATCCTCATCCAAACAACACAACTTCACTTCAATCCCAATCTACACCATATAATCCTATAAATATACTATATAGCAAAGAAATGTTATTACGATTTTTATCTTGAGTTAAAAGGCTAAAGAGGGGTTAAGATTGAACTATATATTCCACTAAATATATGGCTAAACCTTAGCTGCTCTATCCGACCCAAAGGGCCGTCTAGATAGATCAAATCATTATTTGATTTTTTTGTCTTCAGTTACAGTATTACCTTTAAGGTCTGTCCAAGTGATCTCAACTTTATCACCTGCAGCAGCACCTCTGAAGCTAAATTTGAACTGCGGGTTTTTAGACCAGAACTGGCTTGTAGATACATCATATACTACTTTACCGTTTGCTTTTGCAGTGATGTGTGTGATGAAGTTTGCATCTACACCTTTTTTCTTAGCTTGATCATATGTAAGCATGTCATGCTTAGCCATTACTTTTACGTCTACCACATCGCCTTTAAGCTTTGCTTTGATTTTCATATTACTCATGATATTCCTTTTTATTTCTAATTCTGTATATTCTTTATTAAGCTTTCAAACTTAACCAAATTTGCTGAGGAGGAATTAACCTTCACATCCACCAAGTGCAACTTCAAGTGCCACTTTTCCAACATAGAACTTACCGTCAGTTCCCTCTACGATCGCAGTGATAGTACCAGATTTTTTCATTTTGATCTTCATCATATAATCAACGATTCCACCTTCTTGTACATCAAATACACATACAGTAGCTTCTGGGTTAGCATCTTGGAATACAGCTACAGTCTTAGCAGCAATATCAGAAGATACAGTTACAGGGATCGCTCCACCGTTACTTGCTACTTTTGGTGCTTTAACATTTACACCCTTTTCTTCTGGTTGGATGTCACCATAAAGCGCTTTAACAGCATCTGCTACAGTGTGTGCAGTCCATGTATCAGGCTTTGTAGCTCTCCAATCAACAGCAGACAAGCTTGCTGGCAATACAGCAGCAGCAACTATACTTAAACTCATAAATTTTCTTCTATCCATTTTATTTCCTTTGTATATAACTTAGATAAAAGGTCAGCCCGATGCCAACCTATTATCTTATTGTACTAAAATATTGTGTAATAATTGTGATAATTCACTCTTATTTACTTGCCTCGATCATATAATCAACGATTTCATTCATTTGCTCATCTGTAAGATTCATAGCACCACCTTTTGGAGGCATACCGTTGATTCCGTTGATAGCATTGCTATACACAGCATCTTTACCTTTTTCAAGTACTGCTGCCCAAGCTGCCTTGTCACCTACTGCAGGTGCACCCATAGAGTCTGTCTCATGACATACTTTACAGCTAGAATCATATCCTGCTTGTCCAGGATGTACTGGCCCAGCATTCGCTTCTACTTTAGGCATTGCTTTCTCAGAACTCATTGGTGGGTGGAAGTCTGCTAGCTCAAATCCGATTGTTTGAACTATAGGCTCACCTTCAAAACAGTCT
>DATCTA010000170.1:0-4421 GCA_036568165.1 Sulfurovum sp. | reverse complement strand
GTAAACAATCTTTTTTTATAGTCAAATAGCAAGTCTTTTTAGACTTGCTTAGAGAAAAATCAGTGGTGTAAACTGTCGATGATCTGCGCGGCTGTTCCTGCTTTCTGGCTGTGTGGCTGATAGAGGTAGTTATGTACTTTCTCAGGAATATGCTCTGGTATCGTTAAACTTTCAAACTCTTCTTTTGATGCTTGTTTTGCTTTGAACAGAGCCATCTGTACCCTGGAGTAGAAGTTCGCAGCTCCCTCTCCTGATGTCTCTATGGAGAGAAAGTTGGCTTGCGGGAAACGGCTTGTGACCAGTGACTGTACTCCGTCAGAGACAGAAGAGGAGGGCATACACCCAAACGGTTTGACTGAAATGACAAGGTGAGCGATGTTGTCTTTGACACTTTCGATAAGGTGTGCCACTTCCATATGGCCTTCGCCTCCTTCACAATCAAGCGTATAATAGTCCTGGGAAAGACGTGCCAGCTTTTCTATATTCGGTATCTCAAAGTCATGCAGACCGATGGCTTTGGCATAGAGGTTGAAGTGGGTTTTTACAGCCTGCTTCCCGATTTTTATGAGTACTCTTGTTTTTACAAAAGAGAAATCTATCTTTTTTGCACCTTCAACCTGCAATATCTCTTTTTTATGCAGTGCACGTTCCGCTTCCCAGATACTGAGCATCAGACGATTGATAATAGGCTGCGGGATACACTCTGCTCCTTCAGATTCTAAAAATCTATGCAGGTTGTAGTTCCCGTCACCTTCGGTCATTGCTGCCCAAAACTCTCCCATGACCATCACTTTAGCTTTGGGTTGCAAACGGTCAAGTTTGACTTCTTTTAGAATGCTGCGACATTTCCATAATGCTTTTATCAGGTTCTTTTTTTCCAAAAATGCATCAGAGATAATGGTTCTACATTGCTGCATAGCATAATCCACGCTGCCGCGTTCTACTTCATAAGGACGCATTTTGTAGCCCAGTATATTGATGATATCGCCGATGATCACAGATTTGGCCAAAGTAATGAAAAATTTCGGGGTGAAGTTCAGGATCTTGTCTTCGATCTCATCTCCCTGAAAGATGCCCTTGTCATGCTCAAAAGAGGTGATCCTGAAGCCCTCAAAACCAGCGTCTCTCAACGCTTTTTTATACTCGGTGATATACATTCCAAAGCGGCAAGGTCCACAGCCACCAGCGGTAACATAGACATATTTCTTTACGATCTCCTCACTGCTCAGCCCTTTTTTATCACGAAGGTTCTGAAGATACTTGACCAGGTTACCCACAGTAAAGTAGGTAGGATTGCACTGCCCGCGATTTCCAAAGGCTTTGCCTTTTTGGAACGATTCAAAGTTTGGATTTGGCAGGGCAATGAAGTTTTCACCCAGTGACTGCAGTGCAGCCTGTATGAGCTGGTCCTGCAGAATGGTCAATCCGCCAAAAAGCATGATGGTCTCATTTCTTGGAGCATACTTGATAGGTTGCTCGGGTACATCTCTCCATTGTGTCTCTTGCGTATGTAGAAATGCCAGATTGGTATTGCTCTCAGGAGGTCTTATATTGCTGCAAACTTGACTCATACTTTCATCTCCTCTTTCTGTTCAGTTCGAATAATATCCGTTTTTGGTTCATTGATCAGTCTTTTTTGGTATTGCTCCAGTGTATAGGCAAAGGTCTTGACACGTATCTTGATAGACCCGCCCGGTTTGTTGGCATCGATATCATGAAGGGTCAAGTGCGGCGTACGGCTTGATCCAAGGATCTTGTCGATGATGGCATAGGTAGGTGCATCATGCCCGCATTTGAAACTTGAAAGGTCGACCACTGCAATGTTAGGATGACGTGCAGCAAATTTAGCGGCCCAGACCTTTTGTGTAGAGTTGGTTGAATAATTCTCTGCCCATACATCACGTATGTCATAAGGAGATTCGATATATCCATCCGCAATGTCATCTTTGAAATATTTCATTAGATAGGCTTCATCTTTCGGGATAGCACGCATGGAGAGTGTTTTAAACCCTAAAGACTGGAATTCATCAAGCACTTCATGATTCAACCCTGGATCTGAATGATAAGGTCTTCCCAGCAGCAAGAGGACTATTTCATCCTTAGCGACAGCTTCATCCAAAATGGCACGTCCCTCTTTCATGATATCAGCGTCATTTTTCTTCAAGGCTTTCCATGCCTGCTCTACTGCCCAGTCATTTTCATCCTCTGTGATATGGAGTTTCGTTTTCCATGTTGCGAAGAGCTGTTTTTTCAGCAAAAGAGGGTTGTCAAAATCGAGCGAATCTTCAACGTAGTCGATGCCTTTTTCTTTAAAGAGATCTCTTTCTTTTGTAAATGCAGAGTAGACTACCTTCGGTGTACCTGCAATGATAGGACAGGAGGTTTGTCCCATCGTATGCTTCACAAAGCCCGGCAGTTGGGTTACCGCAGGGAACCACATATGATCAAACTGTTTTTTTGCAAATTTTTTGGAGTACATCAGTGCATAGACATGCGACTGCGCTACTTTGGCGGGGTAACATGAGTCTACAGAACCGTATTTTGCACCTTCCAGGAACATATCTTCATTGGAAAAGTCAGAGAACTGTATGTTCAAAGGAGCGATATCGAGCGCTTCAAGATACGTACGCAAAAATGGAGCCAGAGAATAGATATTGAGCACTTTTGGTATGGCTATTTTGAGATCTTTTCTGTAGTTCCTATGCTCTTCACTGCTTACATCAAAGGCTCTTGTGACCTCTTTTCTGAGAGTCGGACCCCAGCCGCCAAGTGTCACTTTGACCTGCTGTTCTTTTATCTGAGTAGAGGCTGTAGGTTTGGTATCAAGATCATAGGTTGGGGCAAAAAGTGCTCTGGACTCTTTCTTTACAAGGTTGGGTGTACTTTCCTGTAGATGTTTTCTGCCTTCTTTAAGTTCTTTAAGCGCTTCATGCGACTCCACCGTTCCCTCTTCACAAGAGAACCCTGCGATGTAACGTACAATGTCTGAGGAAGGTGTCTGTGTGTCTATAAAGGTACGTGAACAGTTGATACTGCAAAAATGACAGCGTGTACTCTCATCTGTTCTGGAGGTATAGGTCATCTGCAGGGCTTCTTGCATACCCACAAATGTGGCATAGCCTTTTTCTTTTACCACATCTCTTGCTTCCAGTGCCGCCCCATAAGCTCCGGCTTCTCCGGGGTGCGGATGGACATCCACTTTTGCATGGGGGACTTTGTCTTTGATGTAGTCTACCTGGGCTTTGAGTGCTGCTTGATTGTACTGGGTACCGCCCTGCAGTACAAAGTGGTCTCCAAATGCTGCCAGATTGGGAGCCTGCACTACATACTGCCATACATTCTTAGGTAAGACCTTTGCAATACCTGCAAAGAGTTCCTCCTTGGTATATCCCTCTTTTTGGAAGTTGACCCTGTCAGTATCCAAGAAGACGGCACATCCGTAGTTGAACATAGGGGCCTGCTTGGCAGCAAAGGCTGTATCAGCATACCCTTCCACTGGTACACCGAACTGTTTTGCCATACTTTGAAGCAGCGTACCGTTCCCTGCAGAACACTGGTTAGAAAGACGGAAGTTCTTCATCATACCGTTCTCCATAAAAAGGACTTTGATGTCCTGACCCCCGATGTCACAGATGACATTGATGCTCTCTCCAAACATCTTTTGGGCACTTTTCATGTGAGCAATGGTTTCGATGATGTTGGCATCTGCCTTGAGTGCACCTTCAAGTACATCTGCTGCATAGCCTGTAACGCCTAAGCCCTGAATGTCATAGTATCCATTGGGATCCTCTGCCTGAATTTTTTGCAGCAGTTCGAGGGTATCTACGATAGGGTTACCTTTGGAGAGTTGATAGACCTTTAAAAGAAGTCTGCCATCCTCATCGCACAGGACCGCCTTTGAAGAGGTGGATCCGCCATCGATCCCTAAAAAACAAACGGTTTTTTCTTTGAGTACCGGAGGAATAAACTCTTTGATAGTGTATCTCTCTTTAAACTCTTGCAGCTCTTCTGCAGTCGAGACCAGAGGGGCATCGATATTTTCGTTTTGTGTGAGGCCTCCTGAGTCAACCAGGGTTTGAAGCTGGATGAGCCCTGTGAAGGATCTCTCATGGTTCGCCTCTCCTTCTCCAAAGATGACAGCACCTAAAGCAGCGTAGAATTGGGCATTGTCCGGTACGATGATGAGCTCATCTATCTTCTCTTTGTCGTAGGCAATGCCGCGTTCATCCCATAGTTCGCTGATACGCATACGCCAGCACTCTTGAAGAAAAGGCAGATACGTGTTCGGTCCTCCAAGCAGCAGAACCTTTGGCATAAGGGTATTTCCTCGCGTCAGAACAGTAAGATTCTGCATGACAATCGCATCGGCCAGTGAGTTCATGATCTCGTTGGAAGGTACGGATGTTTTGACAAGGTTTACG
>DATCTA010000169.1:0-2013 GCA_036568165.1 Sulfurovum sp. | reverse complement strand
TGCTTTTGGCGAATATACTTTTATATTGGGTATCAACTATGCAGGAGAACTCTTTCTTTTCCACAGTGTAAAACTCAAAGTTGGCCGAAAAGTGATCAATGGTAAAGATACATTGACCTTGGCACTTTTACAAGATCTCAAATCTGATTATACAAACTAGTTCTACACCATACAGATAAATGCGGTTATTTTCTACCCTTTCCGCGTTTAATGTTTTTCTTTTCATTCTTTTGTTTTTCTAAATCAAATTGTTTAAAGCCATCCCTCTTGGTTGTCTTACGTTTTTTGCTCTTTGGTGCAGAGGCTGTCTTGTTTTTCTTTTTACCAAAAGCCCCATCCACATTTTTATGCTCATTTGGATTTTTGCGCGCACCTTTTTGTTTAGGTATCTCTTCAGGTGCATAGCCTTCTAGTCTCTCTTTGGGGATTCTTTTTCCCATCAGACGTTCAACATCTTTCAATGCTACCATTTCCAAAGGCGAGATGAGTGTTATGGCGAGTCCTTTTGCCCCTGCCCTGCCTGTACGTCCGATACGGTGTATATAGTCCCCCGTGACATGGGGAATGTCATAGTTCATAACAACACCCAAATCTGGGATGTCCAATCCGCGTGCTGCGATATCTGTTGCAACAAGCACACGTATTTTTCCCTCCTTGAAGCCTTCCAATGCCCTAGATCTCTCTCCGGAACTTTTACCTCCATGAATGACAGCGGTCTTAAGGCCTGAAAGATTTAACTCATTGCCTACTTCGTCTGCTACTTCTTTTTTGCGTGTAAAGACAAGCACTTGAGTATAGTTACGTGAACCTATGAGATAAGAAAGCAGCTCTGTTTTTTTCTCTTTTTCTACAGGATAGACGATCTGCTCCACTGAATGAGCTGAAGTACCCATACTGTCCACTTCTATGAGTTTGGGTTTGTGGAGTATCTGTTCTGCCAGTCTTTTTACTGATCCTGAGAGTGTAGCTGATATAAGTACATTTTGTCTTTTAGCCGGAAGATGTTCAAGTATTTTGCCTACTTCATGCACAAAGCCCATATCCAAAATCGTATCTGCTTCATCCAAGACCAGATAAGCTATACTTTCAAGTTTGACATTCTTTTGTCCTATATGTTCCAGAAGACGTCCACTTGTAGAAATGATGATATCTATGCCATCTTTAAGTCTGTTGGCCTGTGACGTTAGGTTCGCTCCTCCAAAGAGTGCAATACTTTTAAATGGAAGATACTTTCCATATGCTACTATACTTGCATGTACCTGTTTAGCAAGTTCACGTGTAGGCACTAAAATAACTGCTCTGGGATAATGCTGACCTTCTATGAAATTTTTACTGAGATTTTGAAGTATAGGAAGAGAAAAACCTGCCGTCTTTCCTGTTCCTGTCTGAGCACCAGCCATGACGTCATAACCTGACAACATTACAGGGATCAATGCCTTCTGGATAGGTGTAGCAGACTCATATCCTTTATCATCAAGTGCTTTTAATATCTCTGAAGATAATCCAAGTGTAGCTAATGACAAATCAAACCCTACTCCGCATCTCTAGAAATGCTTTCTAATCTACGCTTGAGACGCATCTTTTGCTTTGCAAGCTCACGCATATCAACATCACTGTCACTCTCATCAACGATCTCGACACCAAGTATGGTCTCTACACAGTCCTCAAGTGTCACAATTCCTTCTGTCTGGTCATACCCGTCAACGACCAAAAACATATGCTCTTTTTTCTTGATAAAAAGATCCAATGCCTTGGAAACAGGTAAGTTCTCAGAGATGGTGAAGATGTCTTTTTTTATCGTATTTAAAGCAACACTGTCATCTTTAAGTGCCTGTTTAAATATCTTTTTAGTCATTACAATACCTGTAATATTTTCGATGCTCTTATCATAGACTGGCACTCTTGAAAACTTAAATATCGCTGGTTCCCTCTCTACAATATCTTTGATACTTCTACTTCCATCCAAAGCAAAAACCACGGTTCTAGGCGTAAGGATCTCTTTGATTCGTATCT
>DATCTA010000168.1:0-6623 GCA_036568165.1 Sulfurovum sp. | reverse complement strand
AAAGAGATCATGGCACAGATACTTCTTGCCGCCAGAGGTAGAGATGCAGCGAAACGTGCAAAAGACCTGGTAAAACGTAAAGACTCTATGAGCATCGGTACACTTCCTGGCAAACTTGCAGACTGTCAAAGTAAAGACCCTGAAGTCTCTGAGATCTATCTGGTGGAGGGAGATTCCGCAGGAGGTTCTGCAAAACAGGGACGAGACAGGGTTTTCCAGGCGATCCTTCCGCTTAAAGGTAAGATCCTCAATGTAGAAAAAGCACGTTTGGATAAGATCCTTAAATCTGACGAGATCAAAAATATGATCACAGCACTTGGTTGCGGTATCGGCGATGAGTTCGATGAAGAGAAATTGAGATACCACAAGATCATCATCATGACCGATGCGGATGTAGACGGATCTCACATCCAGACCCTGTTGATGACCTTCTTCTTTAGGTTCCTGAAGCCAGTCATTGAAAAAGGATACCTCTATCTTGCTCAGCCGCCGCTTTACCGTTATAAAAAAGGTAAAAACGAGACCTATCTCAAAGATGAGAAGGCACTCAATGACTACCTGATAGAAAACGGTATCTCTGCTATTGAAAGTAGCACTATGGGACAGGCTGATCTTGTAGATCTTTTCAAACTGGTTGCCTATTACCGTATGACACTCAAAGAGATAGAGAAGCGTTTTGCATTGCCTGATGTTCTTCGATATATGATCGAAAACCCTGATATCATAGGGACAAACAACAAGGAACTTGCAAAAACGATCGAAGCATACATTGATGAACTTGGATACAACATCCTTAACAAAACCATCACTGAAGACACGATCCACCTCTATGTACAGACCAATGATGGTCTTGAAGAGCTCGTTATCGATGAGTTGCTCTTCACCAACCCTCATTATAATGAAGCGATACATATCCATCAAAAGATCAGCGATCACATCACAGATGAGTTTAGAGACAAAGACCTTCTTGCACTCTTTGCCGAGGTTGAAAGTTCAGCAAAAAAAGGTGCATATATCCAGCGTTACAAAGGTCTAGGTGAGATGAATCCTGAGCAGTTATGGGAAACGACTATGACACCTGAGAATAGAAGACTGTTACAGGTCACCATAGATGATGAAGAGACTGCCAGTGAGACTTTCACTCTCTTTATGGGGGATGAAGTAGAGCCAAGAAGAAACTACATTGAAAGCCATGCCAAAGATGTAAAACACTTGGATGTATAATGCTATACTCCCAGAAAGCAGAAAGAGGACGACAGTTTAGCCTTGCTCTTAGAGCAGGGATGCCCGTGCTCATTCTTATTTTTCTTGTCTTTTATACTGCGATTGATCATGGAGATACGATTACACTCAGCCTGAGAGATGGTATTCTTCTTGCTGCCATTACCTTCATTGCCATCTATTTTATCTATTTTCTAATGAATCTGAGTGTCCAGGAAACTTTGCTTGATGAGACCACACAGGTATTTAATAAAAAAACGTTTTTAAAAAAGGTGCAGGAGTATGAACCAGGGTCTCTTGCTTGTTTGAGCATTGAAAACCTCATGTCGCTGAGCGAGAACTACAGCAGTGACCAGATAGATAACCTTCTCTACACTATTGCTCGAAAATTAAGTCTTATGCTTAAACAAAACGGTGTAGACAAGGGACTGATCGGCCGTGGACGCGGTTCGGAATTTTTGATCGCACTAACAGAAGATGACATCAATGTACAGACTATACTCGAGAGTCTTATAGAAGAGAATCCTCGTATCAATAATATAGACATAAACTATCAATTTGCGATCATTACAAATCCAAACGAGGATCCTCAAAAAGCGATAGTACAGCTTAGAGACATCATTGCAAGCCAGTCTAAAGATAACCGAAAACAAAAATATGCACAAAGTGTGAAAGATGCCAAAGAGCTCTCAGCCATTGAAAAAGATGTCATTACGACCATACAGAAGAAAAAACTGCTATTGACCTTCAGACCTTTGCTTAATGTATCCAGAGACAGTATAGATACCTATGAGATCGCTGTAAAATTGAAATCTGAAACGCGTCAGGACATCTTACCTAGGGTCTATCTCCCTATCATTAACCGTTTGGGTCTAGGAAGAGACTATGATCTGACACTTATCAAGCATGTGATCGACCTTTTGCCTCTTGTGGACAAGTCCATCTCATTCACATTCAACCTTTCACCCTTTTCGCTCAGGGACAACACGTTTCAGGAAAAACTGTTTAAATATCTAAAAGAAAAAAACGTAGATCCTTCACGTCTTATCATACAGCTCTATGAACGTAAAACACACCATGATCTCAGCGGGTATCTGGAGACGCTCAAAAACTTCAGATCCCACGGTATAAGAATATGTATCGACAACTTTGGTTCATCCAATTCCTCTATGGAGTACATGAAACATTTTAAATTTGATATGGTACAGTTCGACAGAGACTATGTAGCAGATCTCGAGGATGAAACATCCCATGCCATGCTGCACTCCTTAGTCAATATGGCAAAAGAGCTGCATATTCAAACCGTCGCCAAATGGGTGGATAATGAAACACAGAAAAAGAAACTAAAAGAACTTGGTATTGACTATATCCAGGGGTTCGGCGTAGATAAACCCATCGATGAGGAAACCCTTATCAACAGATACAACTAAAGGAAAAAATATGAAATACGGTGAAAAAGAGATACGAGAATTTGATATCAACAGTGAAGAGAACTACTGGCCCAATGAGCATAAGAAAAACTATACGATCAACATTGAACTGCCTGAGTTCATGTGTATGTGCCCGCGTTCAGGTTACCCTGACTTTGCCACTTTCAAACTCAGTTATGAACCCGATCTCAAAGTGATAGAACTTAAAGCACTCAAACTCTATATCAACTCGTTTATGACACGGTATATCTCCCATGAGAATTCTGCCAATGAGGTCTATGATACACTCTACAATAAGCTCAAACCAAAATCTATGAAACTTATTGCGGATTTTAACCCTAGAGGCAATGTACATACGATTATAGAGATCGACAGCACAAAGAACTAAAACATTACAATTTGACATAGATTTAAACACTTTTCGAAAAATCTATTATCATATACCTATCTGAACAAGTAAGGATATTGATGATAGATTTTCATGAAGTGATGCACAGAGTAAGAGATATCCTCTTAGCACAAACCAAAAAAGAAAAAATACTTGACAGGGATATCGCTGACTTTCTTGATCTTGATCCTCAATATTTTGCCGTTATCAAAAGACGCAAAAAAATACCCTATGAACCGCTGGCACATTTTTGCAAACATCACAAGATCAATCTGAACTGGGTACTGCTGGCACAAAAACCACGCTATTTGACCTGAATATTATTTACAGATATAATAAACTGATACCAAAATCAGGAGGAAATCATGAGTAAACTAAAGGGAAAAGTAGAACACTATATTGCTGCGTCTAAAGAGTTGGGATTGAATCTTTCTGATGACCTGCTAGCAAAGATAACAGAGGACTTGGTTCCAGCTATCTACAGTCATGATTCTGAAACAGTAGCTTGTTCTGATGATGCTGAACTTGAAACTGTCAAAAAGAGTTTTATAAAAAATAAACTAGGAGTTGATGCAGATAACACAGTATTGGATGCTGCTATCAAAAAGGTTTGTGAAGCGATGGGAACCTCAAACAGACATAAGTACAGAGTGCTATTCTATGCACTTTTAACTAAAGAGTTTGGGAAAGAGTCAGTTTACGCTTAGAACTAAAAGAAGATTATATCTTGATAAACAAGATATATTTCTTCTCTTCATCATTCTTACCGAATCCTATAACATCAACTGCAGGATGAAGATGATTGACTGCAATCTTCACCGGATGCATCATCACGTCCATATCATAGATCACGAGATGATCGATCAGGTCTCCCAATTCCATTGCATCCCCATGCGGACTGAGTGAAAAACGCATCTCTTTTTCTTCATTATTCAAGAAAAAATCATTGATTGGTGCTTCCCCGCCATAGATGAATTTCTCACTATCCTGAGGATCTTCTTTGAGCAACATTGCATAAAGCTTGAATTGTGGTTGATTTGAAGTCTGTTCTCTGATATCTTCGATAAGATCGATGATGAATTTCATTGGCTTCCCTTACTTTGGAAATGTAGTGATAAATTAGATTTTTTTAGAAAAGGTCCAAACGGAACGCATTCCGTTTGTCCGAAGATGCAGTAAACTACTGCGAAAGACTAGCTGTTTCTTTTTGTGATGATCTCTTTAGCTACATTCGCTGGAACTTCTTCATAGTGGTCAAATTCCATCGCATAACTTGCACGACCTTGCGTCATAGATCTAAGGTCAGTTGAGTAACCGAACATCTCTGAAAGTGGTACGAATGCATTAACGATTTTACTTCCCGCTCTATCACCCATACCATTGACTTGTCCTCTTCTTTTAGAGATATCGCCGATTACATCACCCATAGACTCTTCTGGTGTCTCAACTTCAACTTTCATCAATGGCTCAAGGATAACAGGATTCGCTTGTTTACAACCCTCTCTGAATCCCATTGAACCAGCAAGTTTAAATGCCATCTCAGAAGAGTCAACATCGTGGTAAGATCCATCATAAAGTGTAACTTTAACGTCTTCTACCGGATAACCAGCCTGAATACCTCTAGCCATAGCTTCCTGGATACCTTTATCTACCGGCCCGATGAATTCTTTAGGGATAACACCACCTTTGATCTCATCGACAAACTTATAACCTGCACCAGCTTCTTGTGGTTCAATTCTAAGGTATACGTGACCGAACTGTCCACGACCACCAGATTGTTTAGCATACTTGTATTCTTTTTCTACAGATGTTCTAATAGTCTCACGGTATGCAACTTGAGGTGCACCAACTTCCGCTTCAACTTTAAACTCTCTTTTCATACGGTCAACAATGATCTCGAGGTGAAGCTCACCCATTCCCGAAATAATTGTCTGACCAGATTCTTCATCAGTTGCAACTCTGAATGACGGATCCTCTGCAGCAAGCTTACCAAGTGCGATACCCATCTTCTCTTGGTCTGCTTTTGTCTTTGGCTCAACTGCAACAGAGATAACCGGCTCAGGGAAATCCATTCTTTCAAGTACAACTTTGTCTTTATCAGAAGCAAGTGTATCTCCTGTCGTTGTTGACTTAAGACCAACTACCGCACCGATCTCACCAGCATAGATAGCACTAACTTCTTCACGTTTGATGGCATGCATCTTCATGATACGACCAACACGCTCTTTTTTATCCTTGGTAGTATTAAGTGCATACGAACCGCTCTCAAGAATACCACGGTAAACACGGATAAATGTCAACTGTCCAACGAATGGGTCAGTCATGATCTTAAACGCAAGTGCAGCGAAAGGTCCGTTGTCAGTAGACTCAACAACAACTTCTTTTTCTTCGTCATCCATCATCGTACCTCTGATCGCAGGCGCTTCTACTGGAGACGGAAGATAATCTACAACTGCATCAAGAAGTGTCTGAACACCTTTGTTCTTGAATGCAGAACCTACTGTCATAGGTACGATATGCATACCGATAGTCGCTGCTTTGATACCTGCTTTGATCTCTTCTTCTGTAAGTTCTTCACCTTCAAGGAATTTTTCCATCAAGCCTTCGTTACCATCTACCGAAGAGATCTCTTCGATCATTTTTTCACGGTACTCTTCAGCCTGCTCCAGCATATCTTCTGGTATTTCTTCTACATGGTAGTTTGAACCCATAGCAGCATCTTGATCCCATACGATCGCTTTCATTTTGACAAGATCAACAACACCTTGGAAATTTTCTTCTGCACCAATTGGTAATTGGATAGGTACTGGATTTCCTTTTAATCTGTCACGAATTTGTCTTTCAACTTCATAAAAATCTGAACCAGTTCTATCATATTTGTTAACAAATACAATTGATGGAACACCATAACGGTTTCTTTGTCTCCAAACAGTCTCTGATTGCGGCTGAACCCCACCAACTGCACAGAATACAGAAACAGCACCGTCAAGTACTCTCATTGAACGCTCAACTTCGATCGTAAAGTCAACGTGACCCGGAGTGTCGATAATGTTGACCTGCTTATCAGCCCATGTACAAGTAGTTGCAGCAGAAGTAATCGTAATACCTCTTTCCTGCTCCTGCTCCATCCAGTCCATTGTAGCAGCACCATCGTGAACCTCACCGATCTTGTGCTCAACACCTGTATAGAAAAGGATTCTTTCAGTTGTCGTTGTCTTACCTGCATCGATGTGTGCAGCAATACCGATGTTTCTTACGTCTTCAAGTTTATGCGTTCTTGCCATAATTTATTTCCTTACCATCTGTAGTGAGCAAACGCTTTGTTCGCTTCAGCCATTCTATATGTATCTTCTTTCTTCTTGAAAGCAGAACCTTTTTCAGTTGCAGCATCCATAAGCTCGTTACTTAGACGCTCCATCATAGTTCTTTCATTTCTTTTTCTTGCTGCATCAACGATCCATCTGATTCCAAGTGATTGTTGTCTTGCAGGTCTAACTTCGATAGGTACCTGGTACGTTGCACCACCTACTCTTCTACTTTTAACTTCCATTACTGGCTTAACGTTATCCATCGCTTTGTTGAAT
>DATCTA010000167.1:0-5086 GCA_036568165.1 Sulfurovum sp. | reverse complement strand
GTCAAAATATCCTGACCCATGACTTTAAGTACACCATGTATACGTACTCTGACCTGGGAGCCTGATTTAAGATGGAGGTCACTCCCACTGTTGCTGATCATTGTTTTGAGATATAACTTGAGTTTTTCTTCCATTACGGACCCTTTGGTGTATTATTTATTGTAGAGAGTCAAGCATCTCTTGAAATGCTTTTCAAATGCCTCAAGCCCTTCATTGAGAAGTTGATTGTAGACTGCATTCATATCAAACCCATTATCTGACAATTTGGTAAAATAACCATTGATCTCGCTCTGTTCAAGAGGAAATTTCGGTGCAGGTGCATTTTTTGCAATGAATGATTCAATGGTGGCAAGCGGTGCTGTATTGACCGAGTGGGGTGCAAGCAGTTCTCTCATATAGTAATCTGCAGGAAGATCATCACCTTTTACCCCTGTACTTGCAAAAAGTGTACGGATACTCGGTGTGTTATTGGCTTCAATGATATTATAAATCTTTGCTGCATTGTAGATACCTGTTTTAGCCACCTCGATACCCTCATTTTCAAGATCGGCATCAAGCATTCTGTCAAAACGGCTGACAAACACAGAGATCACCGCCTCCGCTCTGAGTCCGCCATCCTTCTCAAAACAATCAAGCCCTTTTTTCATGGCTTTAAGCGATCTGCGTGTCTGTTTAGGTGAAAAGATGAGTGTGGCGTTGACAGAGATCCCGTTGCTCAACAACTCTGCCATGGCATCATACCCAGCCTCTGTCGCGGGCACTTTGATCATGACATTGGGTTCTCCGATGGCTGCAAAGAGCCTTTTGCCTTCTGCTACGGTTCCTTCTGTATCATGGGAGAGAAAGGGATCAACCTCTATAGAGATATAGCCGTCATTCCCTTCATCATATAAAGGCCGTAAAGCCTGGGCAGCCGTACGGATATCTTCAATGGCAAGTGCTTCATATTTTTCTTTTGGACTTTTACCGGTAAGAGAAGCCAACTGTTCTTTATAGGCAGGGGAAGTGGTGATCGCGGATGCAAAGATAGACGGATTGCTTGTAGCACCGTTGATCACACCTTTTTCGATCAAGGCAGAAAAATCATTTTTTAGAAAGTCTCTCTCTACAAAATCCAACCATAAAGAAAATCCTATATCCCTATTCACCATCTTTGTACTCCCAGTTGAATTGCTGCCATGAACCCATATCGGTAGGTTTTTTGATCGTCTCTTCGAGTAATTCCAAGAAGAGGTCTCTTTCAACCACTTGCGCTCCCAAACTGATCATATGATCTGTTTTCATCTGACAATCTATAAAATCATAACCTCTCCTGCCTAAAACATCACTTAGTGCTTTAAAAGCCACTTTTGACGCATCAGCAACCAGTGAGAACATCGACTCCCCAAAAAAAGCTTTTCCAAAAGAAACCCCATAGAGACCTCCCACCAGTTCCCCCTCTTTATAGACCTCTACACTGTGAGCAAAACCCTCTTCATGAAGACGGATATATGCCTCTATCATTTCAGGAACTATCCATGTGCTCCTTTGTCCTTCTCTTGGAACCGAAGCACAATACCTGATCACGTCTGCAAACCTTTCATCAAAGGTCACAGTGAATCGGCCGGAGCGTAAAACCCTTCTAAAGGATTTACGTACTTTGAATTTTTCCGGAAAGAGTAAAAGCCGCGGATTTGGAGACCACCATAAGATAGGATCCCCTTTGCTGTACCAGGGGAAGATCCCTTTTTTATAAGCAGCGAGCAACCTTTGGGAACTCAGATCACCGCCATAGGCCAAAAGGCCTTCATCATGTGCCAAATGAGGGTCAGGAAATGCTGTAGGATCTGCACTTAGAGGAAAGATAAGATATTCATCTTCTTCAAACTCGGAAGTCATTGATCTCTTACCTCATGAAAAAGGGTGCCTAACTTTGAAAATCAAAGTGCAGTGCACCATTTTTGTAGGCCACTTTGACTAAACCGCCTTTTTTAAGTTTCCCAAACAGTATCTCATCGGTCAATGCCTCTTTGACCTTGGCATCTATCACACGGGCAATGTGTCTGGCACCATAGCGTTCATCATACCCCTCTTGAGCCAGGTACTCTTTTGCTTTTTTGGCAACGGTCACTTTGACACCCTTAGGCTTGAGAAGAAGATTGAGTTTATCCAATTCTCTGTCTACGATCTTCACCAGTGCATCCAGTCCAAGTGCATTGAACTCTATCGTTGCACTTAAACGGTTCCTGAACTCAGGAGAGAAGAAAGATGCCAGTGCCTTGTCGGTTTTCATCGAAGTGTCTTTATGGAAGCCCATTACATTGGCTTCTTTGGTCCCGATGTTCGATGTCATGATGAGTATGACATTTTTAAAGTCGGAGACCACTCCGTTATTGTCCGTCAACTTCGCACCATCCATCACCTGAAGCAGGATATTCATGATCTCCGGATGCGCCTTTTCTATCTCATCAAGCAACAAAACAGTATGCGGATGTTTTTTGATCATCTCAGTGAGCAATCCGCCCTGTTCATACCCGACATACCCTGGAGGTGCACCGACCAGACGGCTGATAGAATGTGCTTCCATGTATTCACTCATATCCAGTCTCTCAAAATGCACATGCATCGTTTTGGCAAGCTGTGTGGCAAGTTCTGTTTTACCTACTCCTGTAGGACCTACGAACAAAAAGCTTCCTATAGGTCTGTTCGGCGCATTCAACCCCGCATAGGAACGTTTGATGGCTGTTGCCAGCACTTTGATCGCTTGATCCTGCCCGATGATATGAGACGCAAGGTCTTTCTCTAAAGATTGAAGTTTTTTCGTATCATCGGTACTGATCACTGTAGAAGGAAGCTTCATGATCTTCGCAACACTCTCTTCAATGTCCTTAAGTTTGACCGTCACACCCTCTTTGCCTTTGAGCATAAAATGGGCACCCACCTCATCGATGATATCCATAGCCTTGTCAGGCAGAAACCTGTCATGCAGGTACTTCACGGAAAGATCTATGGCTGCCTGAAGTGACTCATCGGTAAAGGTGATCTTATGGTACTCTTCATATTTGTGCTTGATACCCTGCAGTATGGTCATCGTATCTTCAATGCTCGGCTCTTCCACATCCACTTTCGCAAATCTTCGGCTTAACGCCTTGTCCTTGTCAAAGAAGTTCCTAAACTCTGCATAAGTGGTAGCCCCGATACATTTGAGATCACCGCGAGCAAGGGCTGGCTTAAGCAGGTTGGATGCATCCATACTTCCGCCGCTTGTTGCACCTGCACCCACCATCGTGTGGATCTCATCGATGAACATGATGGTATCTTTTTTTTCACTGAGTTCTTTGATGATGCCTTTGAGACGTTTTTCAAAATCCCCTCTGTATTTGGTACCCGCGATCAATGCACCCATATCCAATGCGTAGATCTTTGAGGATTTGAGTATCTCAGGAACATCCCCTTCGGCTATCTTCAATGCCAACCCTTCAGCAATAGCTGTTTTTCCTACACCCGGTTCACCTACAAGAAGCGGATTGTTCTTCTTGCGTCTGCACAAAGTCTGCATCACACGCTCTATCTCATCCACGCGTCCTACGACAGGGTCTATCTTCCCTTTTTTGGCCAGGGTGACAAGCTCCGTTGTAAACTGCTCCAAAAGCGTCTGATCCTCTTTTTTCTCTTCTGTAGAGCTTTCTGATTTCTTGTCATATCGGTGAGAGATCACTTCAAGTATATCCACACGGGCTATACCCTCTTTTTTCATCAGATAAACCGCATAAGAGTGCTCCTGCATAAAGATCGCTGCGATCATGTCACCGATACTGGCCTCCGTTCTTCCGGCACTGTGTATGTGTGTCATCATATCATTGATGGCACGCGAGAGCGCCACTGTTTCAAATGGTTCGACTGCTTCTTTTAATGAAGGAATGGTCTTGTCAATATGATCGATGATACCTGTTTTTAACGTTTCAAGATTTGCACCAAGCATGGAAAATATCTCCAGCCCTGCTTCACTTTTCAAGATCGATAAAAAAACATGCTCTACGGTCAAGTATTCATGTCTGTTCTCTTTAGCATATCCTACAGCTCCCTTAAATACATCGTTCAGTGCAATACTAATCATCTTAATTATCCTCTTCAATGGTTGCGAGTAATGGAAACCCGTTCTGTTTGGCCCGTTGCTTGACCTGCCGCGCTTTCGTCTCTGCTATCTCAAAACTGTAAACACCACATATTGCTCTGCCTTTTTCATGTATCTGCAGCATGATCTGCTCTGACTGAGCAGGTGTCTTATGAAAAATGCTTATAAGCACTTCCACAACAAAATCCATACTCGTATAGTCATCATTATGCAGTAACACCCTGAACATTTGTGGTTCTTGTACCTCTAGGGATATCTCTAACTCTTCTTCAATCTTTGGCATATTATGTTAAAATCCTGATAAATTATTCTAGTCTATTATACAAAAAAAATGGAGAAATGCAAGTGCAACCATTGTTCATTACTGCCACAAATACAAATGTAGGGAAAACACACACCACTCTCCGTCTTATAGAGGCCTTTGGAGCAACAGGTCTGAGTGTGGGTGCTTATAAACCCATCGAAACAGGTGTTGATAGTGTACCTCATGATGCAAGTTTACTCTTAAAAGCCTGTCAAAAGGTAAACAAGAACTTCAAGGATCTTACACCGGAGGATATCACAGCTTATACTTTTTCTCTTCCGGCAGCCCCTTTTTGTGCAGATACTGAAAAAATGATCGATCTAAACAAAATTATGGAAAAATACCATGAGTTAAGTCAGCTTTGTGACATACTTCTCGTTGAAGGTGCCGGAGGGCTTATGGTGCCTGTGACAAAAGAGTTCATGATGATAGACTTGGCCAAAAAACTGGATGCTAACGTACTATTGGTTACGCCAAGCAGATTAGGCTGTATCAATGATACACTGCTCTCCATGGAAGCCCTTAGATCTCATGCATTGGAATTTGACTGGTGCGTGAACCTCTTTGAGGACAGGGAGAGCTTTGCTGATGTCACCCAGCCTTTTTATGACGAGGTCTTCCCTGATTGGTGGAGTCTTGAGGAAGGTCTACAAAGATTTATTAGCACC
>DATCTA010000166.1:0-5717 GCA_036568165.1 Sulfurovum sp. | reverse complement strand
ATACTCTGCTGAAACAGTACGGACTGCCATTGGATTGGATCTTGGATCAGATGGGTCATATGGAAGACGGTGTAAACCGTGAACATTATACGGGGAAGATCAAACCTGACCTGTCAAAAATTGGCAGAGTTTTGGCAGAGTCCAAAATCAGTTAGCCGCAAAGTACGTAATTTAGGGGATTATAGTGGTGGGTCGGCCGAGACTCGAACTCGGGACCACTCGGTTATGAGCCGAGTGCTCTAACCAACTGAGCTACCGACCCGTAGGACGCTTTTGTTGGTCTTTCGAAATCATCACGATTTTCGAGTCAGAATTATATCTACTGTAATCTTTAAACGCAATTAAGTTTTGTAAAATTCCAAAAATTACAGCGAATATAATAAACGAGGTTCCTCCATGGCTGAACATTGGCAGGGGAAGCCCTACTACAGGGGCCAATCCTATCACCATAAAAATATTTACACCCATATAGACAAAGAGTAAAAATGCCAATCCGGAGGCAAATGTTTTGATGAGATAATCAGTGGCGTATTTGGCTGAAATATAAAGAAGATTCAAGATCAAAAATATATATAGTACGATAACCGTAACCATCCCTTTGAAGCCAAATCTTTCACCTAGGTAAGCGAAGATAAAATCCGTAGATGAAACCGGTAAGAACTTGAGCTGTGTCTGTGTTGCATCCTCTTTGCTTTTACCCTCTACTCCGCCTGAACCTATGGCGATCAATGCCTGTCTGACATGGTAACTTGGTTTTCCGACAAAGTCAGTGATACGTTTCTTTTGATAAGGCTTTAACTGCCCGTAAAGCATAGGTGCGGAAAATCCGAGTACGATAAGAATGGTAACCCATATCTTCCAGTTTATTCCTATTACAAACAAAATACCATACCCTGTGATCAGAAGAACAAGTGCTGTACCAAGATCCGGTTCTTTGGCTATAAGCAAAAAAGGTATGATGATAAATATAGAGAGTTTGATAAAGTTTAAAATACCATAGCCATTCTCTCCTGGAGGGTTCCTGCCTATCAGATACCCGAGCATCATGATAACACTCACTTTAATAAACTCTGAAGGTTGTATAGTAATCCCTATTCCGGGTATTTCTATCCATCTTTGGGCACCAAGAATTGACTTTCCGACAAATTCAACCGCAACAAGTAAACCCAGGTTTACAATATATAAAAGAGGTCCGATCCACCATATGATTTGCCTCCAAGGTATAAATGCCACAATAAAAAATATTACAGCAGCAAGAAAATAATAAACCATCTGTTTGGTAAAAAGGTATGGGTTCATCTCATGAATAAGGTAAGATGAGATCATCAATAGAGGCAGAACCTGCAACATTAGAAGGTATGAAAAATGTTTAAAGATACGTTTGTCCACATCAAACCAAGATTCCATACAACACCCTATCCTACTTTTTAGGGTATTATATCAAAAAGGATATAAGGAGTATCATGATTGACGTCTTCACTTTCACTCATTTTGAAAAGTTCCCTTCCTTACTCCATGCGGTCACAACCAAGCTCCAAGATCAACCTTATGCTTTCTCTCTGGCACTTCATACAGGAGAGCCTTCGGAAAGCATCATAGCCAATAGAAACAAACTCGCTGCTATACTGAACAGTGGTGAAGCACTGCATTATATCGTTGCAAATCAAACCCACAGTGACAACATAAAGATCATTACAAAAAAAGAGACAAAAGGCTGGAAGAGTCTAACCGATGCTATAGAAGATTGTGATGCCCTCATCACAGATCTTAAAGGTGTAGTGCTCAGTGTCTTGACTGCTGATTGTGTGCCTATCTTACTCTATAACAAAGAAAAAGAGGTTGTTGCCGCAGTACATGCCGGATGGAAAGGTACAAAAGCACAGATCGTTTTTAAGACCGTTCAAAAAATGAAGGAAGTCTATGGTAGTGATCCAAAAGATATCATCGCAGGTATAGCACCTTCCATCGGACGTTGTTGTTATGAGGTAGGTGAAGATGTAGCTCAGCACTTTTTTGATATACCTGAAGGATTTAGTGCCAAAGGGAGCAAATATATGCTGGACTTGCCTTATATCAATAAACAGCAGCTTTTACATGCAGGTATCTTGGAAGAAAATATCGAGATGAGTAACATCTGTACCGCCTGTGAGGTAGAACACTTTTTCTCCTATAGAAAAGAACAAGGATGTTCTGGCAGGTTCATGAGTATGATAGGTATGAAAGATAACTATAAAATAAGTGATGTGGAATCTTAAAATAGTAGGGATATAGAATTTTCAGAATATCTCGCCATAATTACATATCAAATAAAAAGAGGCATAATGCATACATTACAAATTGCAGAGTCAGTACTAGATGGCTACAGAAATGATAAGCTCACTGAAGAAAGAATCAACTTTTTAATCACACAAGCCAATGAACAGCTTGATGAGATATCTCAAGACAAAGAACTATATCATAGCTTTTTAAACAAGGTCAATGCTCCCGAAAAGATAGACAATATCATACTTTGGATACTTTTTATGTCAAATGAAGATATATGTGACACGTACATAGATACATTTGATAAAGGTTTTAGGGAAATAATCCCGGTTAGTGATCTAGCTGATGTACTGGTCTACATTGTTCACTTAAAAAAAGTCAAAAACATTGAAGTGGATGGATTTGACTATTTATTGGAATATAAACATGGAGGTATAGACGAGGTGGATCAATATGCTTTTTCAAATGTCCTGCTCTATGTTCAAAAATCAAAAGAAATAGAAATAGAGTTTTAAAGTGAAGATACGTGTTTATTATGAAGATACTGATGCAGGCGGTATCGTTTACCATACTAACTATATCAAATTTTAATTAGTAAATTTAATTTTGTACTCTATAAAACAATGATATACTTTTATAAATCTATTTCTAAAGGTATGTCATATGGGTACAAGAGGAAGGAAAAAGAAGAAAGATGTTGCTCTGAATAATCTCAATATTGAGAATAATGAAAATATACATATTGACTATCCATCCAAGTCAGTATCCCAAAAGTCATTAATTTGGGAATACAAGAATCCTCAAACGAAAAAGACAGAGATATATGAATATCCATTATCTGAAGAGTCTGCTCTTAGATATTGGAAGAAGCAAGTAAAAGTGGGTGATAATCCAAAAGCCAAATCTATGCTTACACGTATTATCAATGGCAATCATCAAATAGATAAAATCAGATTTGTATATGACAACTACCCATCACATACTGACTTGATTGACCAATTGTCTCAATCTGCTTCTGAACTTTGTACTATTAAGAATCCTCCAAGAAGGTCTGGTTCCGCTTATGCTTCATCTATTTCTTCTTTGCTTTATTTTTTTACTTCTATGTTTGATGATGTAAACACAATAGAAGACATTGATGAAGACAAACAGACTATCCTATACAATGAATATACAAAAACCGATAGCAAGTACTTCAACTCTGCAATCAGAAGTACTTCTAAAAATGTCCTCATAAATGCACTCGAGAAGAATCACATATGTGCAGAACCCCTAAAGAAAATCATCAAGGGTAAAAGTCACTCAGGCACAAAAACTCGCTTGGATTATCCACAGGAAGTAGCAGTTCAGCTTTTGGCTATATCAGTATCTGAAATATCCTCAATAATCAAAAAGTATAAAGAATATAAAGATTGGCAAAAGGCTTATGAAGGTAAAGCTTTTGACTCATTAGAAAATTTAGCAAACGCATATTTATCAATTCCTGAAAACTTTTTAAAACGAAAAACCAAAGTTGGTAAAGATAATGCAGTACGAGCATATCAAAAAAGCTATGATGAACTTTGTATGAAAATACATAATATATCATTAAAACATATGAAACAGGATCAACTTCTCGCTCTTGCAAAAAATGGTCATAATATTGATGCACTAGATGATCCATTTATTATGTCATGGTTCTTAGATGACATACAGTGTAATTTTCCTTTCAATATATCATCAAAAGCTACAGCAGATGTAACAATGTCAAAATATACGAGATGGGATTTAAAAATGTCTTTAAGACATTTTCTCAATGACCGAGGTGCTCGGAGAGAAAAAGATTTTTGGTCAACCTACCAAGATATATTCGCAAGAAAGTATCCCACTGCCGATCAGATTATTCCATTTGTCCTTTTCTGGATGCTGCAGACCGGAAGCAATCCTGAAGCAGTAGTCAATATGAAGAGAAAAGAAAAAGGGGTATATGGTACATTTGAAGCAGGAGAACTAAGTCCTTTGGGAGATACGCCGGTAATTAGAAGCTTTAAGAATAGAGGAACCAAGAACTGGTATTGGTTTGCACTTAATCCAAATGAAAAAGATGGATTATACACACACTTTAAATTTTTAAAATCTTTTTTGTCAAACTTATGGAATGAAGATGATAAGTCTGCAGATAAAAAAGAAAACTGGCCATTTTGGGTTTACTATAGTCCACTTAACGCACAAAAAGTCACTCATCTCTCTTCGAATAACCTAAAATCACAACTTAACAGTTATATCAAAAAACACCCGATTATTATGCCTGATGACACTATCCTCAAAACCATAGAACCATCAAGACTGCGTAATACGTTTATTACTACAGCTGATTTAAGAGGGGCATCCATCGAAGAGATCCAAGAATGGATTAAACACAGTAACTTCGATACTAAATTTAAATTTTATGCCAACTCTCCTGATCAAAGAAGCAGAAACTTCAGAGCCATTCATGCCATACAGGAAAACATCATAGAAGAAGCCAGGAACTTCCAGGGCGAAACGGTACACACACCTCTCAATACTAGTATCAAAAACAGATCAATCAGTCCAACATTTATGTCTGGATGTAGTAACCCCAGAAATCCGTCATATACAGGAGCAAAAGAAATACCTGAAGCACACATCTGTGTAGATTGGGATATGTGTCTTTTCTGTCCAAACTCAAGGGTTTTCATTGAACACCTTCCAAGAATATGTGCAAGGATTCTACAGTATGAAACATACCGCGAAAAAATGACATCAGATGAATGGGAAAACAACTTCGGTGCAAAACGTGACATAGCAAAAGATGCCTTGAGAAAATGGCTAGTCGATGGCGGTAGCCAAAAGGATATTGACATTGCTTGGGAAAGTGCAAGATCTGGTAAAGTCATATTACCGCCTATTTTCCCTGCAGGTCATATGAAAGTTCCACAAGGAGATGCATATGTTGCATAATATAGACCTCAAAATTGTCAAAAACTTTCAAGGCTCCATTGGTGACCTTTATGAATATTTAAAAGATAAAAACGTCACCGAAAACTCAAAATTCGGTGATGACATATGGGAGTTTGAAACAAAACCAAATACAGAAAGAGTTCATTTTTCAAACTATACAGAAAAACTTGGTAACAAGAATCTCATACTATTCTGGAAACTGTTTATCTATTTAGTCATATTGAAGAAAAACAAAAAGAACAAGGCACAAAATGTCTTTGTCAGCAATTCCGTTTCTCTATTCACATATCTGAATTCAATGGGATTTCTTGAAAAAACCATTCTTTTCACCTCTGAGAATGCAATCGAATTTATTGAGCTTTTACAGTCACAGGACAACAGTTCACTCTACAAAACACATCAATTAAGAACACTCAAAGACTGGTATCACATTAATCAATTTCTACCTCTGTTTTTCAAGTTACCCAGCAACCCATTAGCAGATATTAATGTCA
>DATCTA010000165.1:0-11861 GCA_036568165.1 Sulfurovum sp. | reverse complement strand
AATCACTCTCACCTATTCTGTACATCACTTCCTGATAAGCGGCATACCCTTTTAGATTCATGTCTACACCAAGATTCTGAAGATAAAAATCTATGTTTATATCCAGGGCACCAACAGCCGTTGTCGTACGTATACTGTCTTCTTTCCAGAACCCTAAATGATATGCGCCGCCAAAACGCGTACCGTTTTCAGTTGCCGCAGCTGCAACCCCTGATATGGATGGAGGAGATTTTCTTTTAAGACTTGACTCTAAACTGTCATGCAGGAACATAAGATTTAAACCACCTCCGTAGCCCACTGCAGGTTCAGTGACTATGATAGGTATGGGCATAAATCCGTATTTGGTTGATAGATAGGCACTGAGATCAAACTTGCCATCCTCATCACTTACAAATAACTGTTTGTCAAAATCAAATAAACCTGTAGCTTTTGTTTTATTGGACTCATCAGCACTATAAAGCTGAGTCATTAAAAACAATGACAAAATAAAAATGCTGAAAATGTGCATATCCACCCTTGGCACTCAATAATGACACTTCATAGATCCCACTAAATATAATTACTTTGACCCACTACCTCTATAATACTATTTTTGCTATAATACCGGCATGAAAAAAATCGTATTTACATTCTTACTATTAAGCAGTTATATATTTTCTAATATCAATACTGTGGTCAGCATATTGCCTGTGCAAACATTCGTTAAGTCCATAGGGGGTGACAAAGTCAACGTTGCAGTAATGGTACAGCCTGGAAACTCTCCGCATAACTATGAGCCGAAACCTTCACAGATGGTAGATGTCAACAAAGCTGCGCTTTATTTTGCTATAGGTGTTGAATTTGAAAATGTATGGCTGTCTAAATTTAAAAACCTCAATTCCAAAATGCATATCATCGAACTTGCAGAAAATGTAAAAAAGATGCAGATGCAAAATGAACATACCCAAGATGCAGAGCATGAGGGACACGGCCATCATGATGCACATGCTCATGAAGGCGAAGATCCGCATATCTGGACCTCTCCTTCCAATGTAAAGATCATCGCAAAAAACATCTACAATGCATTGAAAAAACATGATCCTGAGAATACAGACTATTACAAAAGAAACCTCGATATCTTCCTGGCCTCTATCGATGAAACGGATAGACTGATCATTGATATTCTTTCATCTCTTGATGAGGGAGAGAAGTTCATGGTATTTCACCCTTCTTGGGGATATTTTGCCAAAGCCTACAATATGCAACAAATAGCAGTAGAAGTCGAAGGTAAAGAGCCTAAACCGAAAGAGCTGATCGACCTCCTCAAAGAAGCAAAAGAAGAAAAAGTAAAAGCCATCTTCACGCAACCTGAGTTTTCAGACACTACAGCCAGGGTCATAGCCAAGGAGTTGCAGATCCCTGTCGTAAAGGTATCACCTCTGGCAGCAGACTGGTCAGAAAATCTTATAAAGATGGCAAAATCAATCGCAGGAAAGAACTGAGATGTCTGTCATAGATATCAAAAATGTTTCATTTGCCTATGAAAAGCAAATGATCTTGGATAACATAAACCTCTCGATTGAAGAAAATGATTTCCTAGCTATTATCGGACCCAACGGAGGTGGTAAATCCACTCTTCTTAAACTCATATTAGGAATTCTCAAACCTAAAGACGGATCTATATCCGTCTTTGGAAAATCTCCCACAAAAAGTCTTGCTCATATAGGTTATGTTCCGCAAAATACCAATATCAATACTGATTTTCCTATAAAGGTAATCGAAGTCGTTATGATGGGACATGTTGGAGACAAAAAACCTCTGTTCGGATATGGAAAAGAAGAAATCCTCTGTGCAATGGGTGCCTTGGCGCAGGTTGGTATGGAGAATTATGCACAAAGCAAGATAGGTGCACTCTCAGGCGGACAGCGTCAAAGAGTCATGATAGCCCGTGCACTCTGTGCACATCCGCAGATACTTATACTTGATGAACCTACATCAAGTATAGACATTGCAGGACAAAAAGAGATCTATGATCTGATCAAAACACTGAATGAAAGTATCACTGTCATCGTGGTCAGTCATGATATCTCAGTTATACTTGAGTATGCAAACAAAGCAGCACACATTAACAGAACCCTCTCCTATCATGACATTTCAGACAAAAACAAAATGTTTCATACCCATGGCAATGAAGATCATTTTTGTGAAGTTGAACTCCTGCAAATGCTTGGTAGTGAGAAGTGTGATACGTGCGAACCTACTCCAAAATGGAGGGTAGATAAATGATAGAAGCACTTCAATTTGAATTTATGCAGCATGCACTTTTGGCTGGTCTGCTTGTAAGTTTTTCAGCAGGTATCATAGGGTCACTGATAGTAGTTAACCGTATGGTATTCCTGGCAGGAGGTATTGCACATACCTCTTACGGAGGTATAGGTCTTGCAGTCTTTTTTGGTCTTCCTATCTTTCTGGGAACATCTCTTTTTGCCGTAGGCTCCGCCCTTCTCATTGCAGGCCTTACGCTTAAAAAACGTCACCGTATAGATACCTTTATCGGATTGATCTGGGCAGTAGGTATGGCTATCGGAGTGATATTTGTCGACCTTACCCCGGGTTATAATGTAGATCTTATGAGCTACCTGTTTGGATCTATCTTGGCAGTAAGTTCTGAGGACCTCTATTTTATGGGGGCACTGCTTGCAATTATACTTGTCGTTATAACTTTCTGGTATAGAGATATATTGGCTGTCTCTTATGACAGTGAATATGCAGGTTTACGTGGTGTAAATGTCAAGTTTTTTTACACACTTATACTGATACTCTCAGCACTCACTGTTGTGATCGCTATCAAAGTGGTGGGACTGATTTTGGTCATAGCTATGCTTACCATTCCGGTGTATATCGCTGAAAAGCTTTCGACTTCACTCTTTTCGATGATGTTCCTTTCAGGTGCTATCGCCACCCTATTCACCTTAGTTGGTTTATGGTTCTCATACACTTATAACCTAACTTCAGGTGCCTCCATCATTATGGTGTCTGCTGTTTCATTGGGTGCATTTTTGCTTTTATATAGAGGAAAATAGAAAGATGAAATTGTTAGGTCTTTTGTTAATTGCTATATTTTTGACATCATGTGCGCAAAATGTAGGCTTTGGGCTAGGCGTTGCAGGTATTGGTACTGCAGGTAACAATGTTGCTGCTACAGAAATAATCGCCGACAGCGAAACCGGTATCCATGGCAGTGTCGGTGTAGGTACAGATATAGGACTCTAATCCATCAAAATAGTATCAGGCTTTTCTTTTAAATAAAAGATATCCGACAAGCCCCCATAAAACGATCGAACTTATTATAGAGATCAAACCTGCCTCTTCATCCATATGTATCAAAGAAGCCGGGTTGATCTGCGAAGCAGAAAATAGGTAATCCAATCCTAATCCAAAAAGAATACTTCCTAGAATAATACTACCTAAATAGATCGTAAGCGATCTTGTACCAAGCATTTTCTTCACTACACCAATGGTCACAGTATTGGTAGCAGGACCTGCAGAAAGAAAAACAAAAGCTGCACCCGCACTTACCCCTGAAAGCATCAAGCCCGCTGCAATGGGTAATGAAGCTGTCGCACATACATACATTGGTACAGCGATGGCAATGACGATCACATATGAAAACCATGAGTACTCTGTGAGTATCTCACTTATACTCTCTGGAACAGCCACTGTGATCAATGCTCCTACAAGCAGACCCCATACTAATGGTTTGGCAATATCACCCAAGAGTGTTACAAAAGCATAACGCATTGCACTTGTAAACCAGAAATGTTTCTTCTCTGGAGTACAACAAGATGAAGCAGTACTGCAACAACTGCTCTCTTCTGGTTTCTGCATAGAAAAGGTCGGAGAAAGAGAATTAGGTACCTTGACAGGTGAAAATGCTGCTTGAACAATATTCTCTTCCTTATCAAAAATATTCGTCAATATGCCTGCCACCATGGCTATGATCATGGAAGTGACGACCCTATAGATTGTAAAGATCCACCCAAATATCCCATAAGTAGCCAAGATAGAATCAACACCAGTGATAGGTGTTGAGATCAAAAAAGAAAGTGTCGAACCTTTACTGGCACCGCTCTTTTTGATACTTGTCGCCAAAGGAATGACACCGCATGAACATACAGGCAACGGTACACCAAAGATAGTGGCTTTCAATACAGAAAAAATATTGTCTTTGCCCAAGTGCTTTGTTACCAAAGTATCAGGCACAAACTCATGCAATATACCAGCAAATATAAGTCCAAAAAGGATATAAGGTGCCATGGCATTACTAAGTTCGATCAATGCGAGAAAAAAATGTTGTATAAATTCCATACCTGTAGCCTTTAGCAAATTATTTTATTTATATAACCTTATTCATATAAATATACTCTGAAAAATACTACATCAATATATCTTGATAGATACTGTGAAATACGCTACACTTCTCACATGGAAAATTTTTTACAAACCATTGGTGCACTTAACGACGAAACCAGACTTAAACTGCTACGATTTATTGATATACATGGTGCAGTCTGTGTCTGCGATATAGAATCTTCCTTTGGAATGATACAGTCACGTATCTCACGTCACTTAAAGATCCTCAAAGAAGCCGGTTTTCTGCGTGTTGACCGTAAAGGTCGATGGGCGTACTACTCCATACGTTCTCCTTTGGATAAATTCCGCCAGGATGTCTTGAAAGAGATATCTTATCTTGTGATGGACCTTCCTGAACTTACCTCAAGTTGTAATATCTGATAATTTAGAACCTAAATGCTAAAATAGCATAAAAAAAGGATACATATGGCTGCAGGACTCTTAGTACTTTTAGATGATATCTCTGTACTTATGGATGATGTTGCAACCATGAGTAAGGTTGCAACGAAAAAAACAGCTGGAATTTTAGGGGATGATCTGGCAGTAAATGCTGAAAAAGCATCAGGATTCGCCTCTTCTCGTGAACTTCCTGTACTTTGGGCCATTACCAAAGGCTCATTTGTTAACAAACTTATCATACTTCCTTTTGCTTTTTTACTAAGTGCATTTGCTCCTTGGCTCATCGTACCCATACTTATGATCGGTGGGGTATATCTTGCCTATGAAGGGGGTGAAAAGATCTATGAATACTTTTTCCCGCATGAAGAAAATAAACATATAGAAACGCTTGAGGAAAAAACTAAAGAAGAGATACTTTCTGAAGAAAAATCCAAAATAAAATCTGCCATCATCACAGATTTTATACTATCTATAGAGATCATTGTTATTGCACTGAGTGCGGTAGCCAAAGAACCTTTAAGTGTCCAAATTGCTGCAGTAACATTTGTTGCACTTTTAGCTACAGTGGGCGTATATGGTATTGTAGCATTGTTAGTACGTATGGATGACTTTGGCTACAAGCTCATCGCTATGAATGGCGGAGAGAGTAAAGTAGGAGAATTTTTTGTTCTTGCCCTACCCAAGGTCATTAAAGCCCTTACGGTTATAGGTACGATAGCCATGCTTCTTGTAGCAGGCGGTATCTTTGTACATAATGTCCATTTTATACATGAACTGGTACATTTTATTCCATTTATTTTTGGTGAACTGCTTGTCGGATTTATCGTTGGTGCTGTTGCAGTAGCTGTGATGATGGCTATTGAGAAGATCAGACATTAATTATATTTACAATAATGTCTGTTTACCTTTTCATCAAAACATCATTGATCTGGTGTATCATAGCCATATTTGCTGTAGCAAATGGTGTATTTAGAGTAAGTTTTTTGGAACCTTATATAGGTAAAACATTAGCCCTCCCTGTCAGTGGGATCACTCTGTCCATCATCGTTTTCACCATTACCTTTCTCTCTTTCAAACTATTTGATAAAAGTAGCTCTTTAACCTATTTACTTATTGGTATTCAATGGGTAAGCACGACTTTAGCATTTGAATTTATATTTGGTCATTTTGTGATGGGCAGATCATGGCAAGAATTATTCCAAGTATTTAATATTTTAGAAGGTGATCTGTTTATAGTTGTTTTACTGGTAACCCTATTTTCGCCTTTGCTGGTTTCTCAGATAAGAAAAGAAAACTAATTATATATCAATATATCTTGATATATAAACAATATTACGCTACAATCGCCAATCAATAAAAGGATAAGCATGAAAAAAGTCCTCATTTTATGTACAGGCAACAGCTGTAGAAGCATCATTGCTGAAGCACTTATCAATGCTAAACTTGAAGGCATCGAAGCAGAAAGTTCAGGTGTAAAAGCATCAGGCAGGGTCAATCCGAACGCTAAGAAAGTGTTAGAAGAAGCAGGTATATGGAAAGATAAGTATCACTCAAAGACACTTGATACGGTAATAGACAACGAATATGACCTTGTTGTCACCGTTTGTGATCATGCGAAGGAAACATGCCCGATCTTTCCAAAATCGGTAAAAATCATACATGTAGGATTTGAAGACCCGGATGGCAAAGCTTTCGAAGCCTTTGAAGCAACCTATAAAGAGATAGAAGAGATTCTTTTACCTAAAATAAAAAATGAACTATCAACGTAGTGTCTCTTATGCACTTTTGTGCAAGTACGTGTGCGCCCATACTGCGAAGCAAGGTGCATTAAGTACTGACCGCACAATTGAATAAGTGACGATTTTTTGCTTCGTTTTTTCTAAAAAAATGAAGAAAGAAACAATGCCTCAATTCAAGTTTTAGGAAAATGTAAAAAGGAAAATTAATATGAATAAAAATGTCTTTAAAACCAATGATGGTGTCAAAATATCTTTCACAGGTGAAGTAGAAAAACAAAACATCGTTAAAATGGTAGAGAACTGTGCAACAGGACAATGTGATTGCATGAGCGACGAAACAAAAAATAAAATCAAAAAAATGGAAGTAAGCGGAAAAGACGGAGATGTCGCGATTGATCTTTCCGGTGATGTAAGCAAAGAAGAGATAGAAGCTGCAATAGCTAGATCAAAAGAGCTGAACATCAAATGCTGTTAGCTTCTTCTCTTTTCATCGTCACACTTATTTTCATCATCTGGCAGCCTAAAGGGCTTCAGATCGGTACGACAGCAGTAATAGGTGCGATTGTCGCAATAATTGTCGGTGTAGTAAGTTATACAGATGTCTTTACAGTCATTGATATTGTATGGGATGCCACATTGGCGTTTATCGGGATCATCATTCTTTCCATGGTACTTGACCAGATAGGTTTCTTTGAGTGGGCAGCGATCAAGATGGCAAAGTTCAGTGGTGGCAGCGGAAACAGGATGTTTGTCTATATCCTTCTTTTGGGTGCAATAGTTGCAGCATTCTTTGCCAATGACGGAGCTGCACTTATCCTAACACCTATATTGCTTGCAAAGATGAAATACTTGAAAATGAATCCCTTGGCCATTTTCGCATTTTTGATGGCAGGTGGATTTATAGGTGACAGTGCATCCAACCCTTTGGTGATCTCAAACCTGACCAATATCGTTACTGTTGGATATTTTGACATCGGTTTCATTGAGTATGCAAAAACTATGTTCTTACCTAACCTATTGTCTATCTTTGCTTCTATTGTAGTATTATGGATCTATTTCCGTAAGGACATTCCATTGAAAGTTGATGTATCTACTCTGCCGGAAGCCTCATCGGTCATTAAAAACAAGACAATGTTTAAATTGAGCTGGTGGTTTTTAGGATTGTTGATGGCGGGATACTTTATTGGTGATCATTTCCACCTTCCTGTTTCTATATTTGCACTTGGCGGAGCACTTATCTTTTTAGGCATAGCAAACTACTACAAAGCTACTGAGCCTCTTAAGACCATCAAAGCGGCACCTTGGCAGGTTGTATGGTTCAGTATCGGACTCTATGTTGTAGTCTATGGGCTTAAGAATGCAGGACTTACGGAGATCATAGCCTCATGGATCACTGATCTAAGTGCACAGGGAACCGTAACGGCGATTATCGGAACAGGATTTTTATCAGCGATCATTAGTTCAGTGATGAATAATATGCCAACGATCATGATCATGGATATAGCGATCGATCATGTGGGGTATATTGGCAACGAAGCTTTGGTCTACGCTAATATATTAGGATCAAATCTAGGACCTAAAATGACACCTATTGGTTCACTTGCAACCTTGCTTTGGCTGCATGTACTTGCACAAAAAGGTGTAAAGATCACTTGGGGAGAGTATATGAAAGTCGGACTTGTGATCACACCGCCAGTATTGCTAGTCGCTTTACTTGGATTAGTATAAAGATACATGTTATGATTACGAATAGTGTGTTATATTATTAAAGGGGTCATAATATGAAAAAGATAGTTCTATTATTTTTATTTAGCAGTATTTCAATATTTGCTGAAACACAGACACTTAGCTATGAAAGTTATTTAAGTTCATTCACATATGAAGAACGTAAGGCTATGAAGATCAACAGTGTAGAACTCACTGTAATGCTTGAAGAAGGTACAGCACAACTTGTAGACATAAGATTTAAAGAAGAGTATGAGGCTTGGCATATGCCATTCTCTATCAATATTCCGATCAATGAACTTCCAAAACGTTTGAATGAACTCGATAAATCAAAACTCATCGTTACTGCGTGCCCGCATAAAGATAGAGCCATCATGGCACGCACTTATCTAAAGCTTAAAGGTTATGATACGAGATACCTTGTGGATGGACTAACTGGTTTGGCAGAGTTTTTAAGAGGTGATAATGCACGTGAATTTATTCAAGAGTATAAAAAATAAAACGCTCCATTCAATCAGTCCATGTAAATAATAATATCTATGAGACAACAGATACAAAATGATGAACATTCTCTTAAAAAAGTTTAAAAAAATCTTTACCCATTCTTGTCCCATTTTGAATGGGACAAGTGAGATTACGAAAAATGTGACAAGATCTTATTTTTATCCGTTTTTACGAGATCTGAAGTAATATTTTTTTTCAAAACAGCTTTACTTGCTTCTCCAAGCGCATTCAGGAGTTCATTATTGTGCTCTTTTGGAAAAGCCAGAAAGAGTTGTGTACATTTCGTATGTTTTACTACTGACTCAATGTCTTCTGCGATCTCTTTTAGTGTTCGATGCTCTCTTTCACTTTGTAAATGGGAATTTTCAAGCGTACCGTGTTTTATTCTCCCAATACTATCGCTCATTACCTCACCAATCTTTTTTCTACCCTCAATGAATACTTCATCATTCAACAATGTTAAAGAATGCGAAACTTTGATATCGTTACCGACAACGCCTTCATGCTGTTCAACACTGTATGCCTTGAGCTCACCCAGATCTGCTACGATTACAACTGTATTTCCCAAATTCATATTTTCTCCTTTTAGATTAGATAATTAGCATATCCAATATACAAATCATAAAACATTTTATAAAAGTTGTCAATATTATTTAGTAAGTTTTTTCCATTTAAAATTAAACGTATTAAGAAGCAGTGTCGTTGATATTATAAGGGTATTATTGCAGCGTTTTTGAGTTGAATTTAATCGTTATATGATTGTTACACAGTATTCTCAAAAAGCTTTTGATCCAGTGCGTCTAAAACAGAAGAGAATGGTTCATTCTCTATATATTGCATTACAGCAAAATGACATGTCAACTGAAACATCCTGCTTCGATGTTTAAACTTATAGTTTGAAATCCCATTTTGTATATTTACCATTTGTTCTTCTATTTCATCTTCATTCAAATCATAAATGAAAATCAAAAAGTTATCCTCTGAATAACGTACGATATCATTTCGAATACAGTTATCCTTCATATACCTGATCATATAGTCACTAACCTGCTTTAAAAGTCTGTTGCCTACATTTGATTCATATTCTTGAACGATCTTATCATAATCTGAAACCCTGATACTGACCAAAAATCCGAAATCATTGAAGGTTTCATTGTTTTTGAGTTTTTCTTTGAGTAACCACAGTCTGTTCTTGCACTCCGTGATATCATCCGAAAAGAGTTGTTTGCGTAACAAATGCATACTGTTCTTAAGCTCATTCAAGTCCAAATGGTGTTCTTTATCAATCATTTCATTTGCATGTTGCATTTGTTTATCCTCCTTTCAGTTATTATTTATTTTAATGTAAAAATGTCATAAAAAAGTCAAAGTTATGAACACTTGAAACCAAATGTTTCTGTCACGCTATCCCATTTTTCAGGTTTATGCAGATGATAACCTTGCAAATAGTCCACACCGATCCCTTTTGCCAGACTCAGTATCCCATCATTACTGATATATTCAGCAATGGTCTTTATCCCTAGATCACGACAGATCTTTACCATATTTTCAAGTATGATCCTATACTTTTCATCATGGATCTTAGAGACAAGTGAACCATCGAGTTTTACATAGTCAACATCAAGTTTCACGATATTATCAAAATTTGAAAAACCGCTTCCAAAATCATCAATAGCGATCAATACTCCAAGCTTTTTTAGTGAAAATATAAATTCATTGATCATATCTATATCTTCGATCTGCTCACTCTCGACTATTTCAACTGTCAGGCGACTTCCTACCTTCATCTTTTTAACCTTGCCTATCAAGATATCACAAAGTTCCGGATTGCTGATATCGACATAGGAGAGGTTCAGGGTCATAGCGACATCATGATCTTGCATTACATGAAATACTTTGTCTATCATTTGAGACATGAGTTGCGTATATAAACGATACTCTTTTGATTTTTCCATGAAAACTGCCGGTGAGAGAACACGTCCTTCACGATCTACAAGTCGCATAAGACTTTCAAACTTATAAGGTACAGTGTCATTTTCTACGTCAAAGATCCCCTGAAAGTGTGGTGTCACCTTCTCTTCTTTAATGTTATCGATCAACGTCTCATATACTTTATGGATGAGATGATCATTTTTATTTGAAGTTGTACTGTCATGAAACATATAGCTGCTGTGAGATTTCTTTGCTTCTTTCAAAGCTTTTTCAGCATAGATCAAACTTACAGAACTCTCTGCCTTTGTCGCACCAAAAGTCACATTCAAATGGATATAACTCTCTTCAGAAATAGTGAACCTGTGGTTTGAGATGTTTGTCAAAAGCTGCTTGATGATATAGTCAACTAAACGATGGTTGAAGTCATTTTTAATGAATAGACACAATTTGTCTGCATGCACATGAAAAACGTCAAAGGCAAATGATTCAACACCATGTTTTGCAAAGATACCGTCCTCTCTTAACCCATTCAATGTATCACCAATGAGTCTTTCAATGGTTTTTACAATTTCGATCCCTGCTTCATAGCCATAGAGAATGTTAATATCATCAAATGCAACGATATCAAGAAGTGAGACAATAGAAACACCCCTATGCTCAGAAATTACTTTTCTGTGATCCAATATCTGATTTGTAGAAAATACAATAGTTTTTTTTGACTCATTTGTTTTTAGTAGATCTTTTTCAACTGGTTTTGGCATAGGAGCACTCATAATTTTCTCCTGTTTTTCTAACTCTATTTCCTGTTTGATCTCTTTGAGTTGAAGTAATGCTTCATCCCTGTTTGCTGCATCTACTCTTTTTTTGATCGGTTTGCCATCACTATCTCTATAGGTTACGTAATAACCTGTAACCTGATCATCAGATGTACGATAGAGTTCACTGACACCTTTATAGTGCTTGTCAGTGATAGTTCTGATTGGCATCATATCCTCCGATTTAAATCAAACATTTTTTCTTATAGAGAGCTCAAAAATAGAAATCTCTAAACCATATATATGCATTATAAACAAAAGTTACTACATTTGTCAAGTCATTTGTAGTAATAATGTAGTAATTTTAAATAATTCCCATAAATACGTATAGTTTTAAATGATAAAAAAGAATGTA
>DATCTA010000164.1:0-2650 GCA_036568165.1 Sulfurovum sp. | reverse complement strand
TGCATGGTCAGACACTCTGGCATGCTCCAACCGGGGATCTTCCATTTACAATGCAGTTAGGTGACCCTAACATAGTGACTGTGAAAACAGGTATACCTGTTGTTGCAGATTTCAGGCGAAAAGATGTTGCGTTGCGCGGGCAGGGTGCACCGTTCGCACCTGCATTCCATGAGTTTATATTTAATAATATTAATGCTTCTGTTTCGGTAGTGAATATCGGTGGAATGGCTAACATCACTGTCTTAGGTGAAAAGCTGATAGGGTATGATACAGGCTGCGGAAATGTGCTTATGGACATGTGGATGGCTGAACACCAGGGTGAACCTTATGATAAAGACGGAGAGTGGGCGAGAACAGGAACTGTAGATTATAGTCTTTTGGACCTTATGAACTCAGATGAGTTCTTTAAAGCACCACATCCTAAAAGTACAGGAAGAGAGAAGTTCAATAGCGCTTGGCTACAAGGGTTTCTTTCAGGGCATACACATACACCCGAAGATGTACAAAGAACACTTCTTGAGCTTACAGCCATGAGCATAGTTAACGAAGTACTGAAATTCAACCCTGATGTTACATTGCTTTGCGGTGGCGGTGCTAAGAATACTTTTCTAGTAGAAAGAATCAAAGCACTTATGCCCAATGTCGAAGTAGCTATAGCAACAAACGCAGATCAGATAGAAGCGATGACCTTTGCATGGCTGGCGTACAAACGTGTGCATAATGAAAAAGTAAATTTAAAAGATGTTACCGGTGCAAGTGAGAATGCAGTTTTAGGAGGCATGTATGCATGAAGAGTTAAAAGGATGGATTGAGTGGCTTGGAATGGAAGATCCGGAGCTTCAGGCACTGCATGGAGATGCAAGTGCAAGAAGTTATTACCGTCTTGAAAATCATGGCGGAGGCATTGTGATGGATGCCTCTAAAGCCAAAGAGTCTGTACCCATCTTTATAGGTGTGGGTATGAGGCTTATGGATGCAAAGGTACGTATACCTCGGATCAAGTCCTTTGAACTGCATAAAGGTTTCATTTTCCTCGAAGATATCGGTTCAATACACTTGCTCGATAAATGTGTTGAAGGTCAAGATGCAAGACCCTACTATGACAAAGCCATAGAAACATTGGTCAAACTTCAGGAGACGCCTGCGAAGGGTTTACAGCCGTATGATAGAAACTTCCTGCTCGAAGAGATGAATCTGATGACAGAGTGGTATCTCAAGGAGTATTTGGGAACCTCATTTGAATGTCTCGATGGTCGTATGCTCTTAGAGACTTTCTCATTGATAGCCAATGAAGTCTTGAGTCAGCCACAGGGTATTTTTGTACATAGAGACTACCACTCACGTAACCTGATGATAGACAGCAATGATGATATAGTGGTTATAGATTTCCAGGATGCAAGAGAGGGTGCTTTGACCTATGATCTGGTTTCATTGCTTCGTGATGCCTATATGAAACTTGATGCAAGAGAACTTAGAAGGCTCATCTCTCTTTATAGAGAATTAAAAGGTCTTGATGTGGATGAGGAGACCTTTATGCGCTGGTTTGATTTTACAGGCTTGCAGCGTCATATCAAGATACTCGGTATCTTTGCCAGACTTGCCCTAAGAGATGGTAAGAAACAGTACTTGAATGATATCCCTATGACATTGAAGTATATCCTTGAAGTGGGGCACAAATATCCGGAATTGGATGCTTTGATCTCACTGTTGAAATCACAGTATGGTGAGTTCAAAGATGCTCCTGTCACGATGAGGATATTTTAATGAAAGCGATGATACTCGCTGCCGGTCTTGGCACTCGTATGAGACCTCTGACTGACAAAACACCAAAACCTTTGCTTGAGGTAGGTGGTCTACCTCTGATAGTGTGGCATATAGAACGTTTGGCTCATGATGGGTTTACTGATATCGTCATAAATATCGCTCATTTAGGTTACCAGATACCCGAAGCTTTAGGTGACGGTTCTGAGTGGGGAGTCAAGATCATTTACTCAGATGAACAGGAAGAGGGTGCCCTTGAGAGTGCCGGTGGCATAGTGAAAGCCTTGCCTCTGCTTGGTGATGATACATTTGTAGTGCTCAACGGTGATATATGGACAGACTATGATTTTCAGGATCACAGAAAGCTTGCTAAAGGCATGTTGGCACATTTGGTCCTTGTACCTAACCCTGAACATAACCCTGAAGGAGACTTCGCACTTGATGGGAACATGGTCATTGACAACAGGCAATATACCTTCTCAGGCATAGGCTACTACTCTCCAAAGCTATTTGAGGGTGTACCCTATGGCAAATCTGCTTTAGCACCGTTACTAAGAAAAGCCATGAAAGAGGGAAAGGTCACAGGGGAACTCTATGAGGGTGAATGGCTAGATATAGGAACACCTGAAAGACTGGAACTTTTAAATGCTCAGTTGATGAATCGGTATTGATATCTATTTCATAAAAATATTAATACCTGACAAAAATAGTCATATCATGCTTACTATCTATAAATATTCTTGTCATTTTTTGTTTTTGGAACTTGTCAGATTAACATTATTTTTTAACTTGTAATTGTTATACTACAATTTAGTAATAAATAAAAACTCATTCTTTGATCAATAGTTATCTGTATTAAACTACCTAAAAAGGAGTATTTTAGATGTCT
>DATCTA010000163.1:0-2282 GCA_036568165.1 Sulfurovum sp. | reverse complement strand
AAGCATCGCATAAGCTGCTTCAGGGATCATTGGCATATAGATGACGACTCTGTCACCTTTTTGTACACCAAAATCTTCTTTAAGCAGGTTAGCAAATTTATTTACTTCATAAAAAAGATCAAGATAGGTAATAACCTGTTTATCTCCTCTGTCACCTTCAAAAATGATCGCTGCTTTATTTTTTTGTGTCTCCAAGTGACGATCGATACACTGATAAGCAACATTGAGTTTTCCCCCATCAAACCATTTTACAAAAGGTGCATTTGATTCATCAAGCACAGTATGATATGGTTCGAACCAATTGATCTTTTCATCTGCATACGCTTTCCAGAAACCTTCATAGTCATCAG
This sequence comes from Sulfurovum sp., assembly GCA_036568165.1. Classification (GTDB taxonomy): domain Bacteria; phylum Campylobacterota; class Campylobacteria; order Campylobacterales; family Sulfurovaceae; genus Sulfurovum. The sequence goes on along the minus strand of DATCTA010000163.1, from coordinate 1,932 downwards.
TTGCTTTTTTGACCAAAGCATTGTATTCATCCATACTTTTGATTCTTGCATCTTTTGCAAATTCCGGATTTGGTTGATAGATATCTTGTAACATTTTTTCTCCTGTAAATAATTTATTTTAGTTTTCGTGTATTTTTTAATTTAAGATACATCAAAGCCGTCATGATCGCATCATTCAATGCATCATGGGCCTGAAGTTTTGGTAAATCCAAATCTTTCAAGATCGTATCGAATCTCAAATCAATATTTCCCTGAGGTATGGTTGGGATCTTTTTATCATAATAGATCGCTGATACCTCTTCTTGTTTGTTAGGCAAGCTAATGCCATACATAGGCTTGATATATTTATTTATCATCGCCACATCAAATTCCAAATAATATCCTGCTAAAGACCTGTTTCCAATATAATAAAGAAATCTTTCCATAGCCTCTTTAATAGGTATCGCACCATGCAGATCACAATTCCTGATCTGGTGTATCGTGATACTTTTATGATCGATCTCTTTATCCTGATCCACATAAATGTGTATCGCCTCATCTGTCAAGATCTTGTTACCCTTGATCTTTACTGCCCCAATAGAGACAATATCATCCCTTTCAGGATTCAACCCTGTTGTCTCACAATCAAAAACAACGATCTCATCCTGTTGGGATTCATCAAACAAAAAAGTAAAACGTTCATCTGTTAAATGCTTTAAGTTCCACTTCTTTTTTAATGATCTGAACATTTACCCCACCATAGAAAGGTGAAAATGGTAACTCACCATTTTTTTAAACTTATTCACTGTTTTGATAGCATCTTTAAGAAGGTCACGTTCAAGTTTTCCTATATTAACCACTGAGATATAGTTATTGATCTTCTCTCCTTTAGCCAACTGTTCAAGCTGTGAATGTAGTCTTAATGTATTGAGAATTTCAAGTGCCTCCATCAGATCTGTAGCATCTTCTTTACTCAAAAAACCTATATTATTGAGCTCTTTGATACGAAGCGTAGTATTCGTAGCTCTGATCTTATATTCCAAAGCCAATGATCTTACACCATGTGTCAACGCAAAAAGTGCTCCTTTTTTGATGTCAATTTCATGTTTATGCTCTTTATCGTGCACAAATTGTGAAAAGAATCCAAGTGATGATTCAAATGTTTCAATGGCCCGAGCAAAATGCATCAGGATCGAAGGCGTTTGTTCCACTTGGCTAAAAAGGTAATCGATCAATTCGGTATGCAATGATAGTCTTCCTGCAACCGGTGTAGAATCAAAGAAAATAGCCATATCCATAAAGTGATCATAGCTTGGCTCTTCTATCCAACGATAGATATCCTCTTTGAATGCATCGATCGGTTTGCACCACTTAGGGTTAATGATCATTATGTTGCCTTCACAGCGAGGAAAACCTATCTCATCAAGTACTTCGATAAATCTCTGTGTAACTGAAGATATATCCTCAGGTACAAACCCTTCTTCAAAGATAAGTGCGTTATCCTGGTCTGTTCTAAGTATCTGTGAAGCACGGCCCTCACTACCGAGTAAAACAAGTGTACACTTATCATGCCATGAATCCGGTATGATCATTTCAAAAAGCTTGATATACATTTTTTTGTTGATCTCAGACACCAACTTGGCTATATAACGGCTTTTAACACCTTTAGCATGTAAAGCACCTACCATCACCTCTAAACGTTTGGCCGCATCGATGACACTTTCAATATCTTGCGCTTTTTCCATTTGCACTGTGATAAGGTGCGACTGGTTAGAGAAGAAACTTAAAAGATCAACAAGTTCGAGTGTACCTAGAACATTGTTTGCCTCATCCAACACGGGAAGATGTTTGATAGTATGTTCTGTCATAAGAAGTAATACATTAAAAAGAAGTTCACCGTTCTTGATCGAAATAGCAGGATAGGTTTGTATCTGCGAGATCATCTCCAAACTG
>DATCTA010000162.1:0-17272 GCA_036568165.1 Sulfurovum sp. | reverse complement strand
TATTTCCCTCAATTTTATTATTTTTCTGTATTTGGTTTGAGTTTTTTCATTCCTTTTCTTCTTTGTTGATGCAACAAACAAGAAAACGAACCCAAAAGAACAAAATGCAAAGGGCTGTCGCAGGCTAATGGATTTCTTTATGGTTTTTATTGTTTGAGAGATGAGAATTGCCTCTTGTGAAAAGTGGAGGAAAAGTTTCCTCCTTGTAGTGTTGTGTTTAACCTCTTTGGATGTCTCCGGAGAAGCCTATGATTCCTGGGCGTAGGTTGCTGACTTGTTGGAAACCTAGTGATTTCATAGCATGCTGAACCTGGAAACTTCTGCTTCCTGAATGACAGTAGACGATGATCGCTTTTTCTTTTTTCCCTGCTAGGGCATCTTCTATTTTTGCGTAGAATTGCGATGTAGGTACAAGGACGTCCGTTCCTACGATGTGCCCCATCTGGAATTCCATATACTCTCTTGTGTCAACAAGCGTAAAGTCGATCATTCCGAGTTTTCTTGCTTCGATAAGTGCTTCAAGCTCATCTCCATCCAGCTGTTCTTCTTTAAGAAGTACTTCTGCCTGTTCTTTTGTTAATCCGCCTGAGTGTTGATGTACGACTTCTTCTATCTGATCGTGCATCATTTGTGCTTGTGCATACTCTGGTGTACAGAAGATACCGCAGTGACATTTTCCATCTTCGGGGATCTCAATTTCGAGTGCCGGTTTACATGGACATATACGGTTGTCAGCTGCTTTTTGCTCCTCAGGGGTCTCTCCTATAACCATGAAACATGGACAGAATCTTTTCCCATAAATGAGCTTGTTACGTGCAAGCCCCATGGCTACACCTTCATTGACCTCCTCGTTCGGATTGAGTACAAAGCCAAATTGGTTATTTACCTTTTCAACAAATGACCATGTTTTTTCTAATTCGGCTTGAAATTCATCAGAGTTCATATCGATTGGTTGCATTACATTCCTTTATCTATATTATTTGTATTGTTTATTTCTAAACTTTTCGACATTCTATCAAATTCTTGCACAAAGCCTTGCATCTGTTCGCTCCAGTCAAGGATGATATCACGTGTTTTATTGAGATCTATATGTATATGCTGTTCATTGACCTCTATGCCTGCTTCTTTATTCTCAATGATGCCTTTTTCCATATCTGCGACCATTTTCTTCATATGCATATCCATTTTTTTGCCCAGTTCATTAAAAAAGCTTTTGGTTTTATTGGTATCTATTGTGATAGTACCATTATCCACATTGAACCCAAATTTATTGAATTTTTCAGTCGCTTTTGCCTCTTGTAGTTTTTTGGCTTCCAGCTCCGCAAGCAGTTCTTCTCTTGCCTGTTGTGCGATTTGCGCATCATGCTTCGCCTGCGCTTCTTTGTCTTCACATCCGTTAAAAAAGAATAGTATAAGCAGAGAAAAAAATAAATATCTCATAGAAAATCCTTTGTGGCTTATAGGTACATTATACAATGATTTATAAAAGAAAGATAAAACTCCTCTTCCATGAAAGAGAGGAGTTTAAAGAAGAAGTATTATGGGTAGATTATCCACATTTTCCTTGAGAGCATTTTCCTTCGGCACATTTACCTTTAGGTGGAGTTTTTTGGGCCTCTTTTTTGCACTCTTCGCATGTACCGCAGTCACATTTTTCTTTCTGGTCACATTTTTCGTTTACACATTTCTTTTCGGTTTTTTGATTTACTCCGCATTTGCCCTCTGCGCACTTTCCGGTTGCACATTTTCCTTCTGCAACTGCAAGTGTGAATGTAAGAGCTGATGCTCCAAGTAATACCAGTAGTTTTTTCATTATTTACTTTTCCTAAAATATCTTATTGTTCTTCACCAAAAAGAAGGTGGTCTAAACTAAATTTTCCGGCTCCAAATGAAGCAAATATGGCTAAAAACAGCATGTAGTATAAAGGAATTTCAAATCCATTCTCTCCTGCAGAAAAGCCATGCGCTAAATGTACAGTAGTTATGGCCACGATCATAACCACTATAAGCGGCAAAGAGATCAGCCTTGTAAAAAGCCCCAGCGTCAACAGCACTACACCCAGAAGCTCTGTACCTGCTGCCAGGTAGGCACTCAAAGCAGGGAAAGGGATACCCAATGTGCCAAACCAGCTGGCAACACTGGAGATGTCGGACCATTTATTCATGGCAGGACCAAAAAATCCATAAGCAAGAGTAAGTCTGGCAAAAAGCAAAGAGATACTTTGTCCATTGTTTAACAGCTCTTTTGTAAAGGGATAAATATCCTTTAGCATCTTTAGCTCCTTTATATACAAAATGTTTTTTTACACCCGAAATATACTACGAAAGATGTGTACTTTACGTGTATTGGAAATCACAAGTGAAAATGGGCTATTGATCGCCGCATTTTCCTTCACCGCATTTGCCTGCTTCACATTTCATTGCAGATGTATCGGTAGTTTCTTGTTTTTGTTCCTCCCCGCATCCGGCAAGAAAGAATAGTGATAATCCTAAAACGGCTGAAAATAGTATCGTCTTCATTTGTAATCCTTTTTTTATTATGGTAAGAAGTATATCATACAAGTTAAGTATAATATCCCAACCGTGTAAAGTCTGTGCAGTAAAGTGCACTTAAAGTGCACACAATCGGGTTATGATTCAAAAAAATCAATGCAAAGATAGATAAATGAAAAGAAGAAAATTTCTTATACTTGGCTCTATTATGGGAGCGGCTCCTTATATACAGGCAAAAGAGATCAGTGACTTTGAGAAATCATTTAAAAAAGTGGAACCCACACTGATGGCCGTACAGGAGCATCTATTTCCTGAAGGCAGCAAGATACCTTCTGCAAGATCGATGAACGTGACACAGTTCTTGTTTCAGACCATGATGCATAAGAGTTTTGATAAGGACATTAAAGCCTTTGTTATCGAAGGGGCGAAAGAACTTGAGAAGAGAGAAAAAGGAGAGTTTGCCTCTATGACAGAGCAGGAGAAGGAAAATGCTTTGCGCTCCTATGAACAAACAAATTACGGTAAAAACTGGCTGTCACGTATCATGACACTGACACTGGAAGGACTTTTCTGCGATCCTATCTATGGCTCGAACATTAAAGAAGCGGGATGGAAGGCGATCTCTTCTTATGGCGGCTTTCCAAGACCCACAACAAAGTATATAGGGCTATGAGTATGTATGATGTTGTCATCGTAGGTTCAGGGGCAAGTGGCGGGGCCGTAGCATACACATTATGTCAGGCAGGCTATAAAGTTGCTGTCCTGGAAAAAGGAAAACTGATCAATCGTGAAGCGTTCTCCAAAGATGAATTGGCCTACGCCAGAAGGGACCTGGTAACACCCAATCTCTTTGATGAATATCATACCATAGAGGAAAAGATAGACGGAGAGTGGGTAAGTACGCCAACCTACGAGTCGGGATGGAGTTTTTGGAATGGGAATATCGTGGGCGGATCTTCTAACCTGATGTCGGGAATGTTGCACCGAATGCATCCCGATGATTTCAGGCTAAAAAGCAAGTACGGAGAGATAGAAGGAGCCAATGTCGTTGACTGGCCTATCTCCTATGATGATCTCGAGCCTTATTATACACTTGCAGAAGAACTGGTAGGTATTTCGGGAAAAGCCCACAGCCATCCCTTTGAGCCACCTAGAAGCAAAGCTGATTTTCCTCAGCCTCCGACAAAAGAAAATGCCGTTGTTAAACTCTTTGACAAGAGCTGTAAGGCACTTGACATCACACCGCTTGTTACACCAAGAGCAGTACTCTCGAAGGATATACCTGGACGTGATGCCTGTTATTACTCCAATTTCTGCGGAAGCTACGGCTGCAGTTCCGGAGCAAAGGGAAGCTCAAGGGAAGCTCTTTTGAAACCGGCCCTTGCCACAGGTAATCTCACCTTGATGAGCAATACCTATGTCAAGTACCTGGATACAGAAACAAAAGAGGCGGTGAAGTATGCTGTGGTCGTTGACACGATCACGGGTAAAGAAAAAAAGATAGAAGGAAAGATCTTTGTGGTCGCAGCACAAGCGCATGAGAGTGCAAGGCTTCTGCTCAATTCCGCGAACAAAGACCATCCAAACGGATTGGGAAACAGCAGTGGTGAACTTGGTAAAAATCTCATCTTTTCAGGAGGCGGATCGGGGCAGGGAGAGCTGCATAAAGAGTCTTTAAAAGAGATTGCGTTCGAAGACTTGATGACCACAGGCCTTTTTATCAATCGTTCGATCCTTGATTGGTATTTTATCGACCATTGGTGGGACGGCAGATTCAAAGGGGGCTCGGTTGAGTTCATGTTCGAACATCAGAACATCATCAGCCGTGCACGTAAAAATCTCTACAAAGAGGGAAAACTGATATGGGGTAAAGCATTGGGGGATCATCTTGTCTCCCGCTTCACAGAACACAAAAGCATACGTTTTGAGGTATTCAATGATTGGCTTCCCAATGATGACTGTTTTGTTGCATTGGATCCTGACCATAAAGACAAGTACGGAATGCCTGTAGGGAAATTGCGTATTCAGGGACATCCCCATGATCTCAAAGTGGGGAACTATATCGCAAAAAAATGCGAGAAGATCCTCGAAGAGATGGGCGCCAAAAATATCTACTCCTCTATCTCTGCTTCCCCTCCTCAAAACCTCATTGCAGGAGGATGCCGTTTTGGTAATGACCCAAAACATCTGTACTGGACAAATACTGCAGATCGCATGATGTCAAGAACCTATATGTAGCAGATGCTAGTTTTATGCCTACTGGCGGATCGGTAGCATTTACATGGACTATTTATGCCAATGCATTTAGGGTAGCAGAACATATAGTAAAAGATCTTCAAAAGCGCATATAAAAAATATTTCTATCAATTTAATTAGATTTTTTAAAGTCTGTTTTGATGTTGTTGATCGCAGGAACATTTTGCGGGAATCTATCGTGCAGAGCATAAATACAGAGGGTAAAGCTATAGAGAAAACGAGATTTTGAGAGTAGAAGTGACCTTGGTTCGTTAGTCTATTTAAGATGAATTAAAGTAACGGTTTATTTTTTATTAATCATAAACAGTTAGAATGTTTCAAATATTTTTTAGTATGACTCTTAATGACTTATGCTTATAGATGTATATTTTTTGCCAAGGAGAATTCATTTTGAAGAAAATTACGACACTATTGCTTACGTTATCCCTCGCTAGCGGTGTAGCACATGCCGCGATTCAAAACGTTAACTATAAAATAAAAAGCGGTGACTCCCTTTATAAAATAGCAACAAAAAACAATACTACGATCAACAAGATTCGTAAAGCCAATAACCTCAAAAAGGGTGCAGTACTAAAAGTAGGAAAAGTGATCAAGGTACCAAAAGTGGTCCCTGCTTCTAAGAAAAAGCCGGTTGTGACGGCCGATTATCGTATCCAAAAGGGAGATACACTTTATTCTATCGCACACAAACATCAAACAACAATCTATAAAATAAGAAAAGCCAATGCGCTTGAAAAAAATGCTGTGCTTAAAATAGGAAGTGTTTTAAAAGTGCCTCAAAACAAGAAGTCACTTAGATATACAAGCACTAGAAAAAAGGCTTCAGCTACCAAGTTGGCTACTTCTCTTTCCAATTCAAACCTAGAGACGATCAGTTTAAAGAAGAGTGAAACTAAAAAAACCAGTACATTTGCTTTCAAAGATATATTTACAAGTAAAAGCAAAAGTAAAAACGTTGTTCCAGATAAGTGTCACAGAATCACTTCTGTTGCCAAAACAAAACTGGGAAATAGATATGTGTGGGGAGCAACGGGAAAGAGAAACACCTTTGACTGTTCAGGTTTCACAAAATTTGTCTATAAAAAGAATGGTATAGATATCCCTCGTACTTCTATCAATCAGTCCAAGTATGGAAAGTTTGTAAAAAGGGATGAGCTTAGAAAGGGAGACCTTGTTTTCTTTGATACTTCTAAAAGAAAAAGAGGCTATGTGAATCATGTAGGTATTTATATTGGAGACAATAAATTCATCCATGCTTCATCAGCCAAGAAAAAAGTGGTAATTACAAGTTTAAGTAAAAAATTCTACAGCAATAGATACAAAGGGGCAAGACGCCCTTCTTAAGAGGGAAAGAACATCTTTTACAAAGATCTTATCCTCCTCTCTCTATCCCCTTGGGATAATCCAAGATATGCAAATCTAAGCTTCGAAAAGAATTATGAGATCTTTGATCATTTGATTCTGTGTAATAAAAATCTGAAAAGGAACATCATGCATGCGTGTAGAAAATGCAACAATACAAATCTTGTTTTAAACGGTGCATGGAGGCAGTGTGCAAGTTGTGGAGAAGTGCATGAGAGAGATCATACTATCGCATTATCTCCAAAGAAAAGCAACACTCTCGATGATATTATTTCATTGACGTTTAAATCGACATTTATGGGAAAGCTCATATCAAGGTTCCGTTTGATCCATTAAGCGTTTATGTTTAGCTAGTGTAAGAGGGGGAAATGGTGTATGTCAAGGCATTACCTTGACATAAGAAATATGTATTACTCTGCTTCTAGCACGCCGCCAGAGCTTGCATTTGTGACAAGCGCTCTGTATTGTTTGAGCCACTTGCTTTTGAGCGGTTTTACAATCGGTGTAAACCTGTCTCTTCTTTCGGCGATCTCTTCAAAAGAAAGCTTCGCTTCAAGAATGTAATTGTCCACATCGATAAAGATCTCATCTCCATCCTCAAGCAGACCTATAAGTCCGCCTTCTGCAGCCTCTGGACTTACATGCCCGATACTTGCACCCCTGGTCGCACCTGAAAATCTACCATCTGTGATCAATGCTACTTTATCCCCAAGACCCATACCCATAATGAGGCTGGTAGGACTTAGCATCTCTTGCATACCCGGTCCACCTTTTGGACCTTCATAGCGGATAACAACGACATTCCCGGCTTTTACCTTGCCGTTGATGATCCCTTTGATCGCCTCATCTTGCGAGTTAAAACAAACAGCTGTACCCGTAAAGACTCTATCACCGGTGATACCGGCTGTTTTGATCACCGCACCTTGTTCTGCAAGGTTACCGTAAAGAATAGCCAAGCCTCCTACCTCAGAGTAAGGGTTGTCTATGGTGTGGATGATGTTGGTATCAAGGATCTTGGCATCTTTGACCTTTTCGTAGAGTGTTTCACCTGTGATGCCTAGGTTGTCAATCAAGATATCATCTCCACGTTTCATCATCTCATGCATGACGGCATTGACGCCACCCGCTTTATTGATATCTTCCATATGTACGGTTGAAAGGGATGGAGAGATCTTCGCGATATGTGAAACTCTTTTTGAGATGCTGTTGATATCTTCAAGATTGAAATCAACTTCAGCCTCTTTTGCAATGGCAAGCATGTGAAGTACCGTATTTGAACTTCCGCCCATAGCCATATCTACTGCAAACGCATTACGTACGGCATTTTCATTGAGAATATTTCTCAGACGGTATTTTTCACGTTCTGCTGCATCTGACTTGGCGATCTCACAGATACGTCTTGCCGCTTTTCTGTACAGTTCTGTTCTTTCAGGGGTCAAGGCAAGGATCGTACCGTTACCCGGCAGGGCGATACCCATTGCTTCCATCAGTGTATTCATAGAGTTAGCTGTGAACATCCCCGAACAAGAACCTCCGCTTGGGCAGGCGTTACATTCGATATCATGAAGTTCCTCATCTGTGATCTCTCCTGCTTCGTGTTTTCCTACTGCTTCAAATGCGGTAGCAAGATCGATAGGCGTACCATCTTTCGTATGTCCTTTTTGCATAGGTCCACCCGAAACAAATACGGTAGGCACGTCAACCCGCAATGCACCCATGATCATCCCTGGAACGATCTTGTCACAGTTAGGTATCGCTATCATGGCATCAAGCTTATGCGCATTCATCACCGTTTCAATAGAGTTGGCGATGATCTCGCGGCTCGGAAGAGAGAAAAGCATACCGTCATGCCCCATAGCAATACCGTCATCTACACCTATTGTATTGAACTCAAAAGGTACACACCCGTTTGCACGGATCTCCTCTTTGATGACCTCGGCAACTTTATTGAGGAAAAAGTGTCCCGGGATGATCTCTATAAATGAGTTTGCTACGCCTATGAACGGTTTGTTAAAATCTTCCTCTTTAACCCCAGTTGCACGGAGTAGACTTCTGTGCGGAGCCCTGCTAAAGCCCTGTTTTATTTCGTCACTTCTCATGGAAAAGCCTTTATCTTGTATTTTGGTTATGTAAGGGATTATAGCAGATGAAACTCAAAAAATGATAGAAATTTTTCATTTCATGCCAAAAGCGTTTAAATTCTCTTTACATTAACTTTTTTTTTGGCTATAATCGCACTCCGATTTTAATTTATTGCTTAAAAGAGGAATGGATATGCGGGCGTAGCTCAGTGGTAGAGCATAACCTTGCCAAGGTTGGGGTCGACGGTTCGAACCCGTTCGCCCGCTCCATAATTGAGGTCTTCTTGATACGGAACAAAATCCCAAATCAATTTATCTCACTAAACTTCACCTTACGGTTGAGAAGTTTTATACCATAGTCTTGATAGACTTAAAATACCCGTGCCCGGGTGGTGGAATGGTAGACACAGGGGACTTAAAATCCCCCGGTCATTGCGACCGTGCCGGTTCAAGTCCGGCTCCGGGTACCACCATAGATGTGGAACCATCGCCAAGTTGGTAAGGCCGCAGCCTGCAAAGCTGCTATTCGCCGGTTCGAGTCCGGCTGGTTCCTCCACTATATAAACTAGAATTTATCTATCTTTGGATAAGATTCTATGCTTCAAATTATCACTGTCGGGAGATGTCAGAGTGGTCGAATGTGCCGGTCTTGAAAACCGGTGAGGGTAACACCTCCGGGGGTTCGAATCCCCCTCTCCCGGCCATCCAAACATACATAATATCCTTTTTTCAAAAACATATTACAACTTTTTATTATACTTAATCTAGCCAATTCCTTCAATCACTTGCTATAATAAGATACTTTATACATAAGGATCTTACTATGTCAGAAAATATAGGAAAACTCATATTGCGGTTAATGGTTGGCGGGATGATGCTGTTTCACGGTATCGATAAGGCACTGCATGGGATAACATATATCAAGGGCTTGGTGAAGTTCCAGGGGTTGCCAGAGGTGTTGGCTTATGGGGTCTATGTGGGTGAGATACTGGCTCCTATCTTTTTGATCATAGGATGGAAAAGCAGAATATGGGCAGGCGTGATCGTTTTCAATATGGCAGTAGCGATCTATTTAACTAAAATGGGATCACTCATGAAACTGGGTGAACATGGTGCATGGGCAGTCGAAGTACCGATGTTCTATCTCTTCAGTGCTTTAGCTATAGCACTATTGGGTTCAGGTAAATACGCGATTATGAAAGATTAGTACATCAAAATTGCACATTGATACTCTATAGTTTGAAAAAATGAAAGGGTGGTTGATGCAAAAAGCAATGTGGATCGTTTTGAGTCTGTTCCTGACATCTCTAATGGCAGCTGACTTTACCCCATGGAAGAGCAAGATAGATACGCTAAGTAAATTTGAAAAGCATGTCCTGATCGATAAAGGCACTGAGCGTGCTTTTTCGGGCAGATATGTAAATACAAAAGAAGACGGTACCTATAGATGCAAAGTGTGTGATGCACCACTTTACAGTTCTTCGGATAAGTTTGAATCTCACTGCGGATGGCCGAGTTTCGATGATGCTATCCCAGGAGCGATCAAAGAGGTGCCCGATGTAGATGGGTATCGTACAGAGATCGTTTGTGCCAACTGCGGTGCGCATATGGGGCATGTATTTAAAGGGGAAGGCTACACCTCTAAAAATATACGTCACTGTGTCAACTCTGTTTCTCTTAACTTCCAAAAAAAGAAAGTACAGACTTCTGTATTAAAAAAAGCCTATTTTGCCGGGGGATGTTTTTGGGGTGTAGAATATTATCTTGAAAAGATCGATGGTGTAAAAGAGGTAACATCTGGTTTTATGGGCGGCCATCTAAAAGACCCGGGCTACTACGATGTAGTACGTAAAGATACCGGTCATTTGGAAACCGTTGAAGTAGTGTATGATCCTACTCAAGTCTCCTATGAGACATTGGCAAAAACGTTTTTTGAGATTCATGATCCTACACAGGCAGATGGGCAGGGCCCGGATATAGGAAGCCAATACCTCTCTGCTGTTTTTGTCAGTGATCAAGAAGAACGAAAAACGATCGAAAAGTTGATAAAGATATTGGAAAGCAAAGGATTGAAGATAGCGACGAAAGTGCTCTCAAAAGCACCTTTTTACAGTGCGGAAGCATATCATCAAGACTACTATGAACGCAAAGGTTCAACACCTTATTGTCATAGAAGGGTTAAAAGGTTCTAGTCTCGCTTATTGATCATCCACTGCGAGAATACATTGATGTAGTTCCAGAAACTCTGGATGTTTTCTTCGGAACTCAATTTCTGTTCGATGATAGGTTGAAGCGCTTTTTCAAAGGTAACCAGCCAATGGAGTCTCGCATGAGGGGTGATAGGAAATGGGGCATGTCTTCCTCTCATCTGTGGAGCACCTCTGTTTTGGTTAAAGTAAGCAGGTCCTCCGCAGATCTGTATAAAAAAGTCAGCAGAGGTCTGCCCGGCTTTTTTCATCTCCTCTCTTTCTTTGGGAAACATCTCTTTGATCGGACTTTCAAAGAGCCCCATATAAAATCTATCAAGCAAAGCTCGCATACCCTCTTCACCGATATCTGTCAGGAAGCCAGGATTTGGTTTAGTGACAGGCGGAGTCACCCCTTCTTGATAGGGAAGTATAGAAAAATCTAAAGATGAGGTACTAAAGTTCATAAAATGCCTTTGTAGAATAGTATATTTGTGTAAGGTTTATAGCATGAAAAGACTTATCTGTCAAGCTATGTTCTATCAGCGACAACCGCCTGTACCGCAGCTATCACCGTTTTCCACAGCGAAACTATTGGTATATCCGCACTCCAAACATTCAAAAGAAAGCAGTTTTGGACCCGAACAGCCGCCAGACCTTTGGTCCGTTAGTTCAATGCTTTTGTGATGGCATCTAGGACAAAAACCGCGCCTGATCGCATCAAGCTGTTCTTTTTTTTCTTTGAGGTAGTAGATGTATACACCTACAGAACCCAAAAGGATGATCAGCATAAAAGCAAGAAGATAAAAAGAATCGATGATACACTCCTCAAGTGGTATAGGTCTTTAGTTCTTTTACCCATTTTTTGTAGTCGGGTAAATGGTGCTCAACAAGTTGCCAAAACGTTTTTTGGTGATGTTTGTGCTTGATATGGGCCAATTCATGAACAATGATGTATTGTATCACATGAAGAGGAAGTTTCATCATCATGGTGTTGAAGCATAAAATATTTTTGCTGCTACAACTTCCCCACTGTCGTTTGCTTTTACGAAAACGTATATCTGCAGGCATAAGTCCCATTTTATCAGCCCAGTGATCTACATGAGGCATAATATGTCTTTGTGCTTCATTGTTGTAAAAACGATCGAGGTGCTTTTGAAACAGCTTTTCATCATAGGTATGGTAAAAGAGGATGAATTTTTTTCCGTCAAAATCAAGTTTTATTCTTTTCTTGCTATGTTGGACAAGAGTAAACGGATAGGCTTGACCCAGGAAATAACACTCCTGCTCTTTAGAAAAATCTAAAGCTTTTCCCTTTTTTTTCTGGATCTTCTCTCTGGAATGATTGATCCATGATGTCTTTTTCAGGATCAGCTGTTCAATCTTTTTTTGAGAAACTTTGGGGGATTTGATAACAAGGTTTCCCTCGTCATCAAAAGTAAGATAGATGTGTTTGAGTTTTGGATTGACAATATGGGTATATTGCGGTAAAAGGCTCATATCGTTGGATCAGTTTACAATTCTGTCATCTTTGAATGTCACACTTCTGTAAACACTTCCATCCCTGTTGTAAGAGAATGCCTGCCCGTTTCTCATACCGTTTTTATAAGGGATAGTTGCCAAGATCTCACCATTAGGATATAAGTCTTTTACCGTACCGTCTATTTTCCCGTTAACATAAGGTATTTTTCTTATGACAAGACCATTGTTGTCATAGAGCAACTTCATTCCGTCATTTACACCATTTCTAACACGTACAGTGGAAGCTAAAATACCGTTATAGCGATACTCTTTAAAGGTACCATTTTTACCACTTTTGTCATCCATAATGAATTCAGAACGAATCTGTCCACCGGTGTAGTACTCCTTCTTTACGGCTTGGCCGCCTAGACTCGGCTCACTACAGCCATTGAAAACAAAAAGAACAAACACTAAAAGAGATAAAGATAGTTTTTTCATGGTATACCTTGCTATTTAAAATACTGCTATGAGTATACAATAAGTTGCCTTTTTTTGATGTTTGCAGCAAATGATTATTCGGTCAATTTTATTAGTCGGCTATGCATCTCTTCTTCTGATAAGGGCTGGGAATAGAAGTGGCCTTGAATATTTATACAGCCATGTTCTATCAGAAAGCCGATTTGTTCAGAAGTTTCTACTCCCTCTGCAATGAGATTGAGTTTTAGACTTTTTGCAAGGGCTATGATCGCCTTGACAATAGCCACATCCTCTTCATCATCGGGGATATCCTTTACAAATGAACGGTCGATTTTGAGTCTGTTGATCGGTAAACGCTTTAAAAGAGACAAAGAGGAGTATCCTGTTCCAAAATCATCGATAGAGATACCTATGCCCAGTGCGTTTAAGGCATTGAGCTTTATGATGACATCTTCAGGATTTTTCATCATCTGTCTTTCTGTGATCTCCAGTTCCAGCCAGGAAGGATTAAAATCATTATGCTGTATAAATTCTTCTATCAGTTCCAGAAAATTAGGCTTGTCTAGCTGCTGAATGGAGATATTTAGGCCAAGCACTCCCGGGTTGAGTCCCTCTTTATACCATTGTGTTACCTGCTTCATAGCGGTTTTCATAACAAATTGATCGATCTCAACGATCATACCTGTCTCCTCAGCAAGAGGGATAAATTCATCAGGTGAAAGTATGCCCCTTGTAGGATGATCCCATCGCACCAGTGCTTCTACACCGACCAATGTATTTTTGGAAGCATTGATCTGAGATTGGTAATGGACAACGAACTCTTTGTTATCGATGGCTTCTCTCAGGCTGGTTTGCATCATGATCCGCTTCAGTGCATACTCGGTCATTTGATGTGAATAGAACTGATAATTGTTCCGTCCTTCTTCTTTTGCTTTATACATGGCGGTATCAGCATATCTCAATAGAGACTGTGCATCCGTACTGTCTTGAGGATAGAAGCTGATACCGATACTGCCCGATACATAAAGTGTATGTTTGTCTATGATGACCGCCTCTGTCAATGTTTTAAGAATCTTTTCCGCTAAAATGGTTGCATCTTCTGGCTGTCGCAGCTCTTCCATGATGATCGTAAATTCATCACCGCTTAAACGTGCAAGCGTATCCTCTTTCCTGATGATCGATTCAAGACGCTTAGCGATCGCTTTTAAAACACGGTCGCCTATGGCATGACCCAAAGAGTCGTTGATATGCTTAAATTTATCCAGATCAATAAAAAAGAGTGCCAACCCTTCATTATGGCGTTTTGCTTTTTTGATACCCTGTTCCAGGCGGTCAAAAAAGAGTGCACGGTTAGGAAGAGCTGTCAAAGCATCATGATGAGCTTGATAATACAACATCTCTTTTTGTTCAAGCAGTGTATCTTTTGCTTTTTGGTGTTCTGTGATATCCTGCATGTGCCCCACAACCCCTGTGGGAGTACTTTTATCATCTCGCAGAAGTGACAAAGAGAGATTGATAAGTACTTTCTCTCCGGATTTCTTTACCATATTTGCATTACAACGGTACTCACCCTCATTCATAAGGATAGGGATATTTTTCACAAATGTTTGATACTCATCTGAAGAGAATAATAGTGACATAGGCTTGTTCAATATCTCTTCTTCTTTGTAGCCAAAGAGTTGTTCAGCTCCATGGTTCCAGCTGGTAATGTAGCCATCAAGGTCAGTGGTATTGAGCGCTTCATGTATCTGTTCTATCATCTGTGCCTGATGGAGTATTTTGAGCTGATCTTCCTTTTCCTGAGTGATATCGGTATGTGTACCGATCATTCGTACCGCTTTGCCGTTTTCGTCAAGCTGCACTTTTCCTCTGTCCAGGATCCAGACCCAGTGACCGTCCTTATGTCTTAAACGATGGATATTTTCATAATACTCCGTTTCTCCATGGACATTTTTATAGACATCTTTCCATGTATTTTCTTTATCATCCGGGTGGATCCTGTCATTCCATGTTGACACCTCATTGGGAAGTTCTTCATCGGTGTATCCGATCATCTCTTTCCAGCGAGGAGAAAAGTAGACCGTATTTTCCAGAATATTCCAGTCCCAAACACCATCATTGCTTCCTAAAAGTGCCAACTCCATACGCTCTTTTAGTTTCTTGTTTATTTCAATACTCTTTTTAAGTGCCTTGGTCTGTTCTTCTACCTCTTTGCTCGTGATATTGATAAGATGAGTAAGTGCCTCGATAGAGGCGCTGCTGATGTCAGGCTTATAAGCTTTTACATTCAATGATGTATGTTTTGTTTCATCATGTTCGCTAAGGGAGACGAGTGTCATTGTCTGGTTAAAGAGTTCTTTGTTCGTACTTGTGTAAAACTCTCCATAGGTAAAAAATCCAGATACGGGAGCGATCTGCTGCAGCGGCAATACTTCAGACTCTATATCATCTCCCATAAAGTATTTTCGTGTCATACAGGAGTAGATAAAAATAGCTTCTGAGGGGTATTGGGAAGTGGTATTGAGAATATTTTGTGATTTCTTTAAGATCTCTTTGCCATTTCCGTATCCGATCCTGACTTTCTCTCCAGTATATATATTACCCCCAACGATTAGAGAACCATCATCCATTTTAGCTATAGCGGCACGTGAGACATTGGAACCGTTACGGTTGACGATCAAGGGAAATTCCACTCCTATGCCTGGCAGGCCTTTAGATATCTCTTCTCCTAGATAATGAGCATAAGTCTCTACAGCACTTTTCCCATCTATCGTATAAATGCGATTTTCATCAGCTTTGGTTATCGTAAGTTCATTGCCGATAGGATGCCAGTTAAAGCTGTAATCCCGGTGTATATGCAAATGTGTGCTATTCAATGCGACTGCAACCGCACCATTAGTGCAAATATGATCTTTTGTAAATACAACGGTTTTTACAAATTGATTATTGTCACCGGCATGACCTCCTGCCACAATGATGTCCTCATTGATCGAGCTGATACCGTTGAGAAACTTCTCTCCATTTGTATGCAGGCCGTCCACAAAGCAAATAAGCAGCTTCGTATCAGCCTCGATTAACTTCTTTGCGATGGCTTGGCCGCTAAAATAACCATCTTTTTGATGTTCTATTGAAACAGATTTTAATGTCGTGTTCTCAAATTGAGTGAAATTCAGGACGATTTTTCCAGATGAAACTTTCCCATCCATGATCTCTCCATCCGTAGTTGTACCTATGATCACGGCATCAGGTAAGAGCGAAGTCAAGATGGATAAAAGTTCTGATATAAAATTTGTGTCAGTAATGGCAGAAAAAACTTGTATTAGAAGAGAAGAAGAGTTCTGAATCTTTTCATTTTTTACAAATGATGTCAAGTCCTCTTTGTTTGTATAATAGGTATTGACACTTCTCATTCTAGCATCACCGCCTTTGTTCATTTAGAATATGGATATTGAACCTCTGTACTTACTATATATTCAATTATAATATAGTGTCTTATAAAAGTAAAGAGGTTTTACCCAGATATATCAATCAGATGTAAATGCTACCTCCAAGAGTTTCCACTATTTTTTAAGTTATTTCTAGGAAAGCTCTAAATGGTATTCAATCAAAGAGATCACAGCACCTTCCAAATCCTGCAAAACACTAAACTTTCCCACTTTTGGTATGGGTGTAATAGGAACGATGATATTCCCGCCAAGCTGTTCAGCCTTTTGAACTGCAGAAGCAATATCTTTTACTGTAATATAGGATCTCCAGTGCGGTGGTATAGATTCGGGATTTTCTACCATGGTATTTTCACGTTTAAGTATACCGGCTACAGGAAATTCTGCTCCTTGCGTTTTTACTAAAGTATAATCAGGATTATTGCTGTCCTGAACAAATTCCCACCCGATCACTTCTCCATAAAACTTTTTTGCTTTATCCAGGTCTGATGTCATAAACTCAAACCAGCTGAACATTCCGTTTGTTTCAATTGGATTTGCCATAAAAGACTTCCTTTGTTTTTTGTCACATTCTATCATACATTATTCTAGGCCTTATGGTTTATACATAAAGCCAATTATAAAGAGTTTTCCCAGAAAATATATTCTACTTAGGATATACTTAGTAAAAGTGAATATAAAGGGGGGATCTTTAATATGAGACTAATTGATTTATTTTTGATAGTCTGTAAATCACCTAATAACACTCCACAAATTGAAAAATTATAAGATTATGAAAAAATTAATTGGTGCATCAATTTTGAGTTTATTACTTATGGGTTGTGGCAGCAGTAGCACAGAAGGAAGTACTTATTACTGCGATACAAATCAAGCTGAATGTTTAGCATCCATTGATGCTAAAGACGTTTACTATCAAGACTTCTGTACCAGGGAAGACTCTGCTATCTGTACGCAATTCGGGCAAGGTGACCCTATATCAAGTAGCATGGCTTCATCTGCATTTGGTTTATTAAATGAAAATTTTACATTTATGGAAGATATAGAACAGTATGGAGTTGAAGATTACTGGCATGCGAATGCATCTGTAGATGTAAACCTTACTGGAGATCATGAAGATAAATGCATCACATTAATAAACCATTTGATATATAATGATGGGAATCCAAAAGATATTGATCTTGTTGCATCAGGGATAGGCAGTGAAGTAAAACACTATTACATCAAAGTGAATGGAATAGTTTATAACAAGATAGTCTCATATGATGATATATTTTATATGAACATGGCTGATATAGGTACATGGAAATTAATGAATCAATAGGTATTTTATATATGGAGTATGTATGTATTTGTATGGCAGAGAGGAAGGGATTCGAACCCTCGATGAGTTGCCCCATACACGAGTTCCAGTCGTGCGCCTTCGACCACTCGGCCACCTCTCTACAAAATAGAAGTATCTTATACCCATCAGCAAAATATTGTTTGAAAATAAGATATGTAGTCTAGTACCCCT
>DATCTA010000161.1:0-3320 GCA_036568165.1 Sulfurovum sp. | reverse complement strand
ATCCCAGCAGCGTAGATAAAGCATACCTTGAGACAGGCGAAGTTATATGGCTGGGGCATAGGGATGATGTATTGCTTTTGACGGCAATGAGTGATATTTATGTACTTCCAAGTTACAGAGAAGGTGTGCCACGTACATTACTAGAAGCAGCTTCTATGGGAAAACCAATTATTACAACAGACACAGTGGGATGTCGTGAAGTTGTCGTTAATGGAGAAAATGGCTATCTTATCCCTGTCAAAGATGAGATTAGTCTGGCAGAAAAGATCGAGTATCTTGCAAATGACCCAAATAAGCGAAAGATTATGGGGGAAAATGGTAGAATGAAAGCCATCAAAGAATTCGATATAAAAAATGTGGTAGACGAGTACATGAAACTCTATTATAAATTTCAAGGGAACAAATGAAAAAAGAAGATCTTGCCGACAATAATATAAAAATACTTTTACTCTTTATCTTTGTCGCATATGCGTTTAGTATAGGTGTGAGATTATATTGGCCAATGTATTTTGCAGATAATGACGCAATGATCTATAATGGGCAGATAATGATAAATACCAATGATGGGTATTTTTTTGCTACAGGAGCACGAGATATTATTGATGGAATAGTCGCTGAGGATGCCCAAAGAGCAAGTGTCTTTTCAGTAAGTCAGGGGTTGGTATTGCTTACTGTTTATGCAACTAAACTATTGCCAATTTCTTTAGAAACAGTTATTTTATATCTTCCCGCTGTAGTTTCCAGCCTAATTGTCATTCCTATTATCTTGACAGGACGTTTAATGGGGCATACGACTGTTGGGTTTTTTGCAGCACTTCTTGGCTCGATTGCATTGAGCTATTATAATCGTACAATGGTCGGGTACTATGATACAGACATGTTTTCTGTATTTTTGCAGTTCACTATATTTTACAGTTTATTGCACATCGCGTATAAAAAAGAAATAAAAGGAATCATTTTAACTGCATTATTGATGTTCGCATACCCTTATTTCTATCCTCAGGGTATGACCATTATTTATGCAATGTTCATCATATTTGCACTTTATCTACTTGCAGAGTATAGACGTTTTATAGTTATAGAGGAGACAAATGATTTTAAAGAAAATTCTTTGTCTCTATATGGTAGTGTAATTCTTTTAAGTATACCATTGATGCTTTCTGTTCCTATAGAAGGAAGGCTCATACTCTTTTTTATAGTTTTAATTTTATTAACAAAAATACAATTAAAAGAAAACCAGCTTGTCTATATTGCACTTTTATTCTTTATGGCATTTTTGTTTTTTGGAAATGTTTTTAATGTTATTTTTCTTAAGCTTTTTAGTTATTTAGACAGAGGTGTGGAAGAAGAAGGTTTACACTTCTATCAGGTCGTACAGACAGTAAGAGAGGCTGGTGAGATCCCCTTTGAGACAATGGCAAATAGGATTTCAGGTTCACAGTTGGGTGTGATAATAAGTTTAATTGGGTACCTGGTATTGATCGTAAGACATAAACCTTTTGTCATAGCTTTACCATTGATCGGAGTAGGTATTTTATCGTTATGGGCCGGATTGAGATTCACAGTTTATGCCGTACCTATTGCTGCGATATCTGCAATTTATCTTTTTCATGTCATTATTTTAATGGTTTCAAACAAAAAGAGTATCTATATAGTTAGTATGAGCTTGATGACAGCAAGTATGTTGTATCCAAATATTATGCACGTAATCGGATATAAAGTACCTTCGGTCTTGAATAAAACAGAAGTGCATGACCTTGTAAAACTAGACAAGATGTCTAGTATTGAAGATTATACTCTCAGTTGGTGGGATTATGGTTATCCTATATGGTACTATTCAAATACCTCCACGTTGATCGATGGTGGTAAACATAACAATGACAATTTTATAATCTCCAAGATTATGCAGACATCTTCACCACAACTTGCTGCGAATTTAGGGCGTTTAGCAGTTGAAACCTATGTGGGTTCACAATATAAGGAGGTCGCAGATACACTGTTTAAAAATAAACAAAAAGACCAGCTTGATCCAAACCTTCTTTTGTCAGATTTGGAAGATAAGGCATATAAACTTCCTCAAAAAACAAGAGATATCTATTTATATCTGCCTTATCGTATGTTAAATATTTTTCCTACAGTAGTCTTATTTGGTAATTTAGATTTAAAGACTGGACAGGCTGAGAGAAAGGTTGCATTTTATCCTACTCAGGCTGTGAGTAATCAAGAAGGTGTGCTTACATTTAGAAATGGGATTGTATTTGATACAAAGAATGGTATGATCGGATTAGGAAAATTACAAGAGGCTGTTAAACATTTCGTCATAACTCAATATACAAAAGAAGGCAAGGTGAATATCCAATCACAGCTTTATCATGCTGATGGAAATTACGTCGTTGTTTTCATGCAAAGTTATGGACAGTTTATCATAATGGATACAGAGACATTTAATTCTATGTATGTACAAATGTTTATACTTGAGAAATATGATAAAGAGCTTTTTGAATTGGTGGTTTCATCACCATATAGCAAAATCTACAAGCTTAAGAAGTAGCCTTATGTATAAGAAAATGGTTAAGCCGCTCATGGATAAGGGACTTGCACTTTTCCTTATGCTTTTGTTCTTGCCATTGATTATCATAGTTGGATTATTGATATATTTGACAATGGGTAAGCCAATTCTTTTTAGACAAAAGAGGCCCGGCCTTCATGGAAGAATATTTGAGATCTATAAATTTAGAACAATGACCAATGAAGTGGACAAAGAGGGTGAACTGCTTCCTGATGAGATGAGATTGCTAGGTATCGGTAAAACCATTCGAAGATTAAGTCTAGATGAATTTCCTCAACTTTTTAATGTGTTAAAGGGTGATATGAGTTTTGTTGGTCCACGTCCATTGTTGGTAGAATACCTTCCTTTGTATAATGCAAAACAACAAAAACGACATGATGTGAGACCAGGTATCACAGGATGGGCACAGGTTAATGGACGCAATGCTATTTCATGGGAACAAAAATTTGACTATGATGTTTGGTATGTAAATAATCAATCTTTTTTTTTGGATATGAAGATACTCTGGCTAACTTTATTAAAAGTTCTAAAAAGAAGTGATATCTCTTCAGATACCTCAGTAACAATGGAAAAATTTAAAGGAACGCAATGAAAACCATAGCTATTTATGGTGCTAGTGGACATGGAAAAGTGGTTGCAGATATTGCAAAGACTAATGGTTATGATCAAGTTATATTTATTGATGACGGGGATAATGAGTATATAACTTTTGAAGAATATATTAAACTTTATAATTATCCTATCGCTTTAG
>DATCTA010000160.1:0-5035 GCA_036568165.1 Sulfurovum sp. | reverse complement strand
TGACAGCCACTTCAGCAGAATGGAGAATTGGAAAAAGAAAAGAGAGGTAAACCTGAATAAGGGAAAGAGATTCTTTGAGAAGGCACCCAAGCTAAACTGCAATCCCAGATCTTTCCCCACTCTCTACAAAGAGAATATGTGGAAACCTGACAAAGACGGCACTGCAAAGATAAAAATATTCAAGAACAATGACTGGGTTTGGCTGGAGATATCATACAGCACAAAGAGTTTCAGATCAGGTCAAAATTATAGGTTCAGTAATTTCAAAGAATTCAATCCTATGCTTATGAAAAAAGGCAAGAAATACTTTTTACATATTCCCTACACTACAGATATCAAGCTTAACTCGACACCTCTTAATAAACAGAAGATCATAGGTGTGGATCTAGGCTTGACCAATTCGGCGGTAGTGAGTTGCATAGACTATAACGGCACTGTCTTGGACAGGTTATTCATTGACCAGTCCAAAGAAAAAGACCACCTTAAAACAAAGCTCAATAAGCTAGCCAAAGCTAAAAGAAAATCAGGTATCCAGGATGAAAAACCCAATTACTGGAGAAGGATCAATGGACTTCAGAAGTTCATTATTCAAGATACGGTAGACCAGATCATTGCGTTCGCGCAAAAGAACAAAGCAGATGTGATCGTATTTGAGTATCTTGGGAAAATGAAATTACCTAAAAACAGTTTTGGAGCTAAAAGACTTAGAGCCAAACTGCAATACTGGGCTAAACTAAAGATACAAAATAAAGTATGCGAAAAAGCACACTCTCTGGGCATCCGCTATTCAAAGGTCTTGGCAAGAGGTACTTCCATGTATGCCTTTGACGGTAGCGGAGCAGTGAAAAGAAGTGACAGAAAAGACCTTTGCAGGTTCAGCAACGGTAAAACCTACCATAGTGACCTGAACGCATCATACAATATAGCATCAAGATATTTCATAAGAAGTATTTTAAAACCCTTTTCGGAAACGAGAAGGTTATCGATCGAGGCTAAAGTTCCTCAATTGATAGACAGAACCAGTCATACTTTGTCTTCGTTAATTAGGTTAAGAGAGGTTGCTTGATCATGTCAAGCTCTCTTCACTTGTCCCGTATTCAAGACAGGGAAGTCCTTTGTATAAACTTTGATTTAGAGGAGCGAGGTTTACCTATTATCTGTATAATAATAGTCTTGATTTAGGATGATAAAAAGGATGATATATGAATGATAAGATCAGAGAGTTATTAGAAGAGATAGAAGAGATAAAAGCAAAACTTTCCGAAGAGATAGAAAAGCAGGAGAGTCATATCTCCTATGAGATCAAAGATGGTTATGTGAGATTTGAGAGGGAAGTTTTAGCCAAGCAAAGAGAAAATATGAAAAATCTTCTAAGCTGGTTCAGGGAAGTACCTTTTATGCATCTGATCAGTTCTCCCATCATCTATGCGATGATAATTCCTGCTGTACTTTTTGACATTGTTCTGTTTTTATATCAGCAGATCATATTCCGGATCTATAAATTCGAGTTCATCAAAAGAAGCGACTACATGCATTTTGATCACCATTATCTGGGATATCTGAACCCGATTGAAAAACTAAACTGTCTCTATTGTTCCTATTTTAACGGTCTAATGCTCTATGGCTCAGCCATTGCAGGGAGGACCGAACTTTATTTCTGCCCTATCAAACATGCCAAGAAGGTTGTTTCACAGCATATGTATTATGATCAGTTCCTCTCTTATGGTGATGAAGAGAATTATCAGAAAAAGTTAGATGAACTTCGTGAAAATTCCTAACTTTTTTCTTAATTAACGGCGATACTGCTGTAGCGCATACATATATGAATTTCTCTCATACGCATCGGGGTTATCTGTATGCGCAAGAGAGATACTTCCTTTCATCTGTGAGATGGAGTCATATTCGTTCTTTTCCATCCACTCTTTGATCTCACTGAGTATCGCTTTGACTTCAGCTTCACCTTTGAGAAGAAGTACAGAGGCCAAAGCTGCGGCATCTGCTCCGCTCATGACAGCCTTAAGCACATCCTCTGCACTGTGTATACCGGTTCCTGCACATAAAGAGCAGGAAAGTTTTTTATAAAGAATGGCACACCAGCGCAATGTTTCACTTAAGTTTGCTGAACTTGTGATATTTGCTTTTTGTAAGGCGGTGAGAAGTTCAAGGTCCACATCGACACGCACAGGATTGTCAAAGATGGTCAGGCCGTTGGCTCCGGCTTCTACAAAACGTTTGGCCATATTTGCAGGATTGGAAAAATAGGCATTCATTTTGACATTAAGGGGAATGGAAACATTCTCTCTGACATGCTTTACCGTATCGATATACATTTGTTCTACCGTATGACCTTCCATATCTATGGATGTAGGGATATAGGTGATGTTAAGCTCCAAAGCATCTGCACCGGCTTCCTGGAGTTTTTTAGCATATTTTACCCATCCGCCAGCAGATACACCATTGAGACTTGCAATAAGAGGGATATCGATAGACTTTTTAGCTTTTTGTATCTCCTCAAGATAATGTTCTGATTGCAGATTTTCAAAATCTACTTCATCAGGCAGGTAAGTGGTCGCTTCAGCATCTGCATTGCTGTGGATATGCAAGAAATGGTCGATCTGATGGATCTCATGGTTGATCTCTTCTTCAAAGAGTGAATGCATGATCACTGCTGCAATACCATTATCTTCCAACTTTTTTATACTGTCTAGCGATGCAGTTAACGGTGAAGCACTGGCAATAAGCGGGTTTTTTAGTCCCAGTCCCAAATGTGTAGTGGTTAGTTCCATGCTCAGACCTCCTCTTGTTGTGCTGGCTGATAGCGTTCTTGCAGGTTTTGATAGCGCTTGTAAAGAGACTGGGCTGTCTGGGCAGCTGTTTTGAGGTAAGTCCCAGCAGATACAGCATTCATCTTCTCAACCATTTTAAACCGTGTCTCACGGTACATGAAATCTTTGACATCTATCTTGGGACCCTTGTAATCAAGTGTCATCGGATTTTCTCCCTCTTTGATCTTGTCGGGATTGAAACGGAATATCGGCCATAAACCACAGTCGACAGCCCGTTTTTGCTGATCAAAACCGTATTTGAGGTCATAGCCGTGAGCGACACAGTGCGAATAGGCGATGATGATGGAAGGACCGTCATAACGTTCTGCCTCAACAAACGCTTTTACGGTTGCTTTGTCATTGGCACCCAGGGAGACCTTTGCAACATAGACATTTTCATAATTGATGGCCATGGAAGCAAGGTCCTTAGGCATCCCTTCTTTCCCATCTGCTGCGAACTTGGCTACTGCACCGGTGAAGGTCGCTTTGGACTGTTGGCCACCTGTGTTGGAGTAGACCTGGGTATCGAGTACCAGTATATTAACATTTTTTCCGCTGGCTAGCACATGGTCCAGACCTCCATAGCCGATATCATAGGCCCAACCGTCCCCGCCGATGATCCAGACAGATTTTTTGACAAGATAATCTACCATTTCTGAGAGTTTTTTAGCTTTTTCATCTTTAACATTTTCAAGAGCAGATCTAAGCAATTCTACACGCTGCCTTTGCTGGTTGATCTCTGTCTCATCGTTCTGGGAAGCACTCAGTATCTCATCTACAAGAGTATTGTCCAGATCATTTTTCAATTCCTCAAGTAAGCTGCGGGCATGGCCAGTATGGTTATCAATAGCCAAACGGGAACCAAGTCCGAATTCCGCATTGTCTTCAAAGAGAGAATTTGACCATGCCGGCCCACGACCTTCATTATTTTTCCTCCATGGCGTTGTCGGAAGATTCCCTCCATAGATCGAACTGCATCCTGTAGCGTTAGCAACAACCATTCTGTCTCCAAAGAGCTGTGAGGCAAGTTTGATATAAGGGGTCTCTCCGCACCCTGGACATGCACCGCTAAACTCAAATAGAGGTTCAAGAAGTTGAGACTCTTTGAGATCATCATGATCGAGTTTTGAACGGTTGACCTTTGGAATGGAAACAAAGTATTCCCACTGGGCAATCCCTTGCTCTTTTATCGGAGCAAGCGGCATCATATTAATCGCTTTGAGGTTTGTCTGGGATTTATTTTTGGCAGGGCATACTTCGGTACAGAGTGCACAACCGGTACAGTCCTCAACCGCTACAGAGATGTTGAAAAGGTCATTTTCACCAAATTTCTTTCCTTTGGCCAATTTCGAGTTAAAGCCTTCAGGTGCATCTTTCATAAATGAGACATCAAAGATATTGGAGCGTATGACCGAGTGAGGGCAGGCAGAAACACATTTGTTGCACTGGATACAGGTATCAGCATCCCAGACAGGTACTTCATGGGCAATATTTCGCTTTTCATACTGGGTAGTACCTGTCGGCCATGTTCCATCATCAGGGATCTTTGATACAGGGAGTTCATTCCCTTTATAAGCGGTCATTTTCCCGATCACCTCTGAAATGAATGGGGTCATTACTCCTTTGAGCACCGGTTTAAGTTCCTGGGTACTTTCTGCTTTTGAAGGTACAGTGACTTCATAGAGGTTTTCCAAGGTATTGTCCACTGCGGCGAAGTTCATCTGTACGATGATATCTCCCTTTTTACCATAGCTTTTTTCGATCGATTTTTTTATCTTGCTGATCGCTTCGTCTCTAGGAAGGATACCGCTGATAGCAAAGAAGCAGGTCTGCATGATAGTATTAATCCGTGAGCCCATTTTACTTGCCTTAGCTACACTGTAGGCATCAATGGCATAGAACTTCAACCCTTTGGAAATGATCTGCTCTTGGACAATACGTGGTAGACGCTGCCATACTTCCTCTTTTTTATGTGGAGTGTTGAGTAGAAAAACAGCCCCGGGTTTAGCTAATTCGAGCAGGTCAAGTTTTTCAAGAAAAACAGCCTGGTGAACACCTATGAAATCAGCTTCTTGTATGAGGTAACTCGAATGGATAGGTTCAGAACCAAAACGCAGGTGAGATGTGGTCATAGAACCGGACTTCTTTGAATCATAGACAAAATAACCCTGAGCATAATGATCGGTCTCTTCACCGATGATCTTGATCGT
>DATCTA010000159.1:0-2413 GCA_036568165.1 Sulfurovum sp. | reverse complement strand
GGTACTATGAAAAAGTAATGATCATACGAGAGACCTGGTCGGCAAGCTCAATAGTCGGAACAATGATGAGTGCACGTACTACTTTTTCATCTTTCTTCACCACTTTTTGAAGTTTATTGAGCAGCGGCAACACATAGGCTGCAGTTTTACCGGTTCCAGACTTTGATGCTCCCAGTATGTCCATTCCCTTCATCGCAGCAGGAATGACCTTGTTTTGTATGGCAGTTGCATTTTCATATTTTTCATGAGCAACAGCTTTTAAAATATCCGGGTGTAAATTTAGTTTTTCAAATGCTTTGATGGGATGTCCTTTGTATGTTACGTGTATTATAGCGTATTAGTTCAAAGAGGGTGATTTGATTTGAAGATATGCCTTTTCATAGCGACTTACCCACTGATTATATGCTTTTTGTTTTTTTTGGGCTTCTTTGAAATATTTTTCAGAACATGCATTAGCAATGGATGAAACTGTCAGTGCTTTCATACCACAAAGCGAATTTCTTATACCCATTAACATAACGGTCTGTTCTCCGCTTATATGATTGCAGGCATCTGTAGCATTTATGATGAACTCGGCATTACACTCTTTGGATGATGAGCCTTCTGTATAGTAGCATCTGTCATGTTTGTTGCATGCCTCTTCGATCCACTTGTCATCATCAAATATCCTATTGAGGTCCTCATAAACATCTTGAAGACCTTCGGCACTGCATCCATTTGGTCTGGAAGCATAAGGATAATACGCATCGGGAAAATTGGCATTGATAGGCAATACAATGCCGTTTTTAGTTACACCTCTTGCATTCTTGTCATCCGCTTTTAAATCAAGTATGGGTTCTTTTGGTTCTTTAGAGATGTCATACTTGAAATTACCCGGGTCACACTCTTCATCCCATAGTTCATGCGTGATACGTGAGATATCCTGAAACTGGTAAAAGGTAGACGTCAAGAACCAGTTATATGCATCTGTACCTATGATCTTTGGAATATGCTCTTTGGTTGAGCCATATTTTTTATCCAGCCTGTTATTCATTATCTCTTTGGTGGCCAGTATCATTTCATCAGGTACCATGATATCCATGCTGTAAGTCATCATGTTCTCCATAAGGTCATCATCATAGTCAGAGAAGAAGTTTTCAAATTTTTTGTAGAGGCTTTTTGATCTTTTTCTTGGTTTTTCAATCTGTATATCAGATATATTCGTATCTTGCTGTGAGAGGTTTTTATCGAGCATATACGATAGGTCATAGGCATAGAGATGAGAAAAAAATGTTGATAGGATGATCGTAAAGATATAGTATCGTTTCACTTTTTTTCCTCACAAGTTTAGATATATTATATTGTGTTTACCTCATTTTGCAAAATATATCTATCTTTTACCTTCGTCTGCGGCTGCGGTAAGTACCTTGGCCTGAAGGTCCTGAACCTCTTTTGTTTTGTGTATGGCATTGATCACAGATAGAGAATCTGTAAGAGAAGTCAAGTACTTTACCGCATTTACGGCACTGCTTCGTAAAATGCCCTTGCCGTAGTGAATTTTCTATGAAGTTGTTCAGTCTCACTCTTGCAGCTATCGCTTGGGCAGTATCTTGAAAAATATCCGGAAACTTGAAAGAGAGCCATAGGTATAAGGATATCTCTCTTACTCTGTCTTCCGCATTGAGAAGCATGTCATTGGTCTGTGCAAAAGCAGGAAGGTCTCGTGGGGGAATGTAGAGTACTTTTCCTCCGGCCTCTATCTGGCGGACATAACGATGGAAAACGGACTCGATATACGGTGATGAGATACTTGCCGGTGCACAAGAGAGGTAGAAACGTGTTTTAAGGTCCAGCTCATATTCGCTCACGATTGCTGCGATCTCAAGCATTGAGTCTATATTTGCTGCGACGAAAGGACCTTCAAACTCCATATTGTCAGCAAAAAATGCAAGTATATCGAGTATGTTCTCTGTCTCAAGTATCTCACCGATGAGCATCACATGCTCCAAGCTTGCCATGACAGAGACAGGAAGTTTCAGATCAGGCAACGGTGTATGAAAAGTAGAGGTTATGGTATGCAGTGTATTCTCATCCAATGCACCGACATAGCCTTTCTCCTCATAACCGTAACGTCCCGCACGCCCTGCGATCTGAAGTACCTCTTCGGCTAGAAGTTCACGCCTTCTTAAACCGTCAAATTTATTGTCTTTGGAGAAGAGCAGGGTTTTGATTGGCAGGTTGAGTCCCATGGCTATGGCATCTGTTGCAACAAGTATCTGACTTGCTCCTTCCCTGAAACGTCTGGCCTCTTCACGTCTGACTTCTGGTGAGAGGTTGCCGTATACGACTGAGACGGAGTATTTTTCGCTCAGCTGCTGCTTCAAAGAAAGCACATCACGTCTTGAAAAAGCCACTACAGCCGTTTGAGGCTCTA
>DATCTA010000158.1:0-6770 GCA_036568165.1 Sulfurovum sp. | reverse complement strand
AGCTGCAGAAGTATTTGCAACCGATGGTATACAAATGGCAAAAGACTTCGGCATTTCTGCAGGCCTTTCAGGTTTGATCATTGCGATCATTGCTGTTGCTCCGGAGATC
Organism: Sulfurovum sp.; assembly: GCA_036568165.1. GTDB lineage: Bacteria > Campylobacterota > Campylobacteria > Campylobacterales > Sulfurovaceae > Sulfurovum. Next base: position 6,661 of record DATCTA010000158.1, on the reverse strand, counting down.
GCTACTGCTATCAAAGCAGCTAAAAACGACCAGATACAAAGGGTGGTCAATATTGCGATGGGTGCTTCCGTGGTCTCTATTTTGCTGACCGTGCCGATTTTGCTTGGACTTGCTTATCTCAGCGGTATCAATCTTATACTTGACTTTAACCCTCTGCAGATCGGTGCATTGATCATGACGATCATTTTGGCATGGAAAAGTACTGAAGAGGGACAGACCAACTACTTTGAGGGATTGTCACACCTTATGTTCTTTGTCTGTTATGCGATCATTGCAGCGTATTATTGATGAGATGAGAGTTTTAAAAACACTACTCATAGAGTGTATAAGATGTTAAGGAATATTTAACCCTAATACAATTAAAATCTTCGAACAGAGATACTCATCTGGAAAAGAAGAGATCAAAATTAAATGAGTAGGATTATTATGAACATTTCAAGATTGGTTTTATCATTATTTTTAAGCATAACACTGTTTGCTCAGGCATCATGGGCACAAATGGCTTCCACAGAAGCACTTTTTCAACAGCCTGTAACAATATCTGCAAAAGAAAAAGTTATTCAATTTACTGCTCGTGAAGATGTAAGAAAAATATTGGGACAGATGGATGTTGATCCAAAAATGATTGAAGCTAAAATTGCTTCACTGACAGATGAAGAAGCATCACAAATTGCTAATGAGATAGAAACGTTACCAGCAGGTAGTGATGCGGTCGGTTCGATAGTTGGTGCTGCTGTTTTTATTTTTGTAGTTTTGCTGATCACTGATCTTCTTGGATTTACAAAAGTGTTTAGTTTTACGCGAACTATCCGTTAATGTGAGTATAAACCACCATAACTCAATCCTTTGGGCACTATGTACCTTAATCATACTGAGTGGTTGTACCCCTAAAGACCCTCTGCCTTCAGGGAAATATGATACTTCGTCGAATATCAAAGTCCCTTTTGTCTCACCGCGCTCTAAGTTGTGTGCTTCAACCTCAATTGAGATGCTCTCCTTGTATTGGCAAGCAAGAACATCTTATGTTCCCCGTTTATCACAGCATGAAGTTGATGGACGTACATTGATACCAGCAAAAGGTGGTACACTACAAATAGAACTTGTAGCTACTGCACGGGCTAACGGTCTATTGGTTTACCCTTTGAACCCAACATTTGAAGCACTTTTTACTGAACTTGAAAAACAACATCCAGTCATTGTGCTGGTCAACCGCGGCTACTCTTGGTATCCTCTTTGGCACTACGCACCCGTAACAGGATATGATGCGAAAAAGAAAACCATTTTGATGCATTTTTCCGACCAACCCAATGAAGCATTACCTATTGAAACGTTTGTTGAATTGTGGAAACGAAGCGGTAACTGGGGAGTTGTGCTCCTGCCACCTGGGAAACTACCGGCATCAGCTTCACCGAAAATATTTCTGCGCTCTGCATATGAGCTTGAAAAAACAGGGATGACAGATGATGCCATTATCGCTTATCAAACTGCTTTAAAACGCTGGCCTAAAGATATTGATATTCTTTTTGCATTAGCGAATGCTTATTATCATTCGCATCAATTAACTAAGGCAGAGCAGAGTTATCTAAAGCTTATATCTCTTGAGCCACATCATCCCCTAGCACTCAACAATCTAGCTGACCTTTTATGTCGTACAGGAAGATCAGATGATGCCTTACGGTTGCTTAAAAAAGCTGTAACAGATGATATTGAAATACAAGCCATGATAAACGCTACACAAAAAGAGATAATCAATGGATGTACCCCTTTATCAAAAACCCAATAGAATCTGTTTCTCGTTCCACCTTCGGAGAGGTGGAACGAGAAACATCTATCTAAACTTTTCAAACAGTTCTTTCTTGTCCGGTTCTATCTCAAGGTCAAATTGTAGAAATTTATTTTTAAATATCTTATAAAGCCGGTATTGCAAATAGATACCGTACAGGGCCAATACGCTTAAAAAGATCAGTATATGTCCTAAATCAACATCTAAAAAGTCAAGCAGCATAGCACTGACACCACCTAAAATAATGGCCAAAGAGATAATAAAAGATCTTAACATCAGATACTCTTTTAGTTCAATGGACTCACTTTGCATAAAGTCTACCGTATGCACCCTGGCAATTTCAAAGGTGATCCCCTGGATCGTAAAGATGGCCAAGATCACATACGTAAATAGTTCGATCGATATATGGTATAAAAAGTAGCTTGCTATTTGGATCAGGTCCAGCCAAATTGAAAAAAGATATATGTAGCATATTCTTATATATTTGAACAAAGGTTGAATGATACCATCCAATGCTCCGATAAGCATAAAAAAACTGATCATATATACAGGCAGATAGGTACCTTCTAATTTTGTGACATAAGGCATCAATGTCCAGTCAATGTACGTGATGATGAGCAGGGCCATAGATTGTAAGTATAAAAATTTGCTCTGACTTATTTCATTGAGGATAAACTTGTAATTTTTGAGTTTCATCGGGTACTACCTTTTCATCAAATATCCATCACGATGGTTCGGATAATAGCCAGTCAAAAGTTTTTTGATCTCAAAACCATTTTTTTCATAGAGTTTGATGGCATTCGTATTCGTCGTTTTTACCTCAAGAGTAAAAGCCGGTGTTTTTAAATGTGTAAATGAATAGGTAAGCAGTGCTTGGGCCACACCGGAACTTCTAAACTCTTTTGATACTCCTAAGGAATAGAGCCGATAATACTTTTGTCTTTTAAGCCAAAGAACATAGCCGATGATCTTATTGTCCTGCATATATATAAAAAGTTTGTTCCTTTTTATATGATAATAAAAGGAACCGATACTCATAGGAAAATCATCTTTGGTAAAAAGTTCATTTTCCAATGTCAATAATGCTTTGGCATGCTCTGTTTTGGCTTGTGCGATCATTGTTTTTGGTAAATGGTATATTTAGGTATAAGCTTATGGGGACGATAGGACATTTTTACTTTTTTCAAGTTTTCAAACCCCATATCATCTCCCACGTTGATATATTCGCTGTTATAGATCTCTTTGAGATATTTGGTGAACTCTCTAAATATAAATTGTGCACAGCCCAATATCTCAAAGTCTGTTTTTTCAATGATCACACTTGACGTTGTTTCATTGATCCTCTCACCTACAGTAAAGCCTTTGATCTCATCATCTATGTAAAGGACCATTCCTACGACATCAAGGTTCTGATAATCATTTAAAAGGCGTTTGATGGCAAATCTTTCAAAATAGATACCATCTAAAAATGTTTCTACTTCTTCCTTGGGCATATATTTTGTTCTGTCACTGACCCATTTGTTGAACAGGTTGATAATGCCTTCTTTATGTTTGGTAATATCCAAAATTTCCACTCTGAAGTTTTCATATACTTTTTTAAACTTGTTTATCTCATTTCTCTTTGATTTATAATTGTCACCTTTGAGTTCGATAAGATTTTCGACTTTATAAATATAGTCAACAAGCTTTTTTTCTATGATGAAATCCTGGAGCATTTCAAAAATAAGTGTACCTTCTTCAAGATAATCGACAAATCCTTCTAGCATATTTTCATGGATATATTCTATTTTAGAATAGTTTTTATGGCTGTTGTGTGCATTCATGATCTCAAAACATTGCAGCATTGCTTCGTAAGTGTTTTCTTTCTTTCCCAAAGGGGGAAGGAGCATCGATAATTCACCAGAAGAGAGAACAAACAAACAGAATGTATCATTAACGATCGCATAGAAACCGCTGCCCGTAGACAACCAGATGTAATTACACGCAAATGTATAGTCGCTTACATCAACATTGATAACGTTTAGGTAGCTGTCCATACTTTTTTTTGCATTCAGATCGAAGTGTTTGAGTGTGTAGTTACTCACCGTAAGAGTTGACAAATTTATCTCCAAAATTTTTATCAGAATTCTACTCTTTTTTTTGGAGTTTGCATCAACAATTTTTGATAAATTATTGCTCTTGAATATACTTTGTTTTTGGAAGACAATATATCGCTATTCAGTGGTGTAATCTTCCAACAGATAACATAGACAATCCTGGACTATGATCCGCTTGTCAAGTGTGATCATCGCAGGCATTAGCGGCCTTTTTAATGAAATTGCGCCGTTTAAAATCTGGATCAGTTCATCGGTTACATCTCTGCCGTCATCAGACGTGGCGATAAGAGGTTTTTCCAATGTGGTATGTGCAAAAACCTCAGATGTCTCAAGCCTGGTGAAATTATGGCGGTCAAAGTTCGATACCAGTGTGAGATCAAAATTTCCATTCTCATCTTCAAATCCAAAATTGACATTCTTTGCGATCTTGAGCACGGCATTGTTGTGTACCAGCTGCAGATCATGTGAGGGTAGAGGTTTGTTGGGGAAATGGTCCATATGCATCAGGTCATCGATGAGCGCTACGGCCTTCTCTATGCCAAGTGAGTTTCCTGGTGTGGAGCATTCTAGAGTAATAGCAGGACAGATATCATCAAATGCCATTGTTGATACCCCTTTAGGTGTATGAAAGACCATCGCGATATGATTGAAAAAGCTGCTTAGATACTTGTTCTTTTCATTGACCACTGAGATACAACCGTAAGGAGGATTTTTCCCTGTATTGTTATGCAGGTCCAGGGCTGCAAAAAGCTCATCTTCTGTGATCTTATCCATTACTTTGGCGATCAGTTGTGCCGTAGGTGCATCAGGTTCGAGGGTACCTGGCCAGGCGCGGTTGAAGTCCAGTTCATTATCAAGTCTTCTGAGTCCTTGTGAAGCCGCTTCTATATTTCCTATAAAAAGCCAGATAGACCTTGGTAGAGCATATCCTTGTGTTTCTTTGTACTTTTTGAGTATCTCCTGCATGATCTGCAAACCGCTATATTCATTGCCATGAAGCATGATAGATATAAATAATGCAGGATCTTTTTGCCCTTTGAGATGAATAAGCGTCGGCTTATCGAATATCTTTTTGATATCACGATAGGAGATATCTAAAAAGGCATCAGGCAAATCATACAGCAGGGTTAAGTCATTCATCTATAGGCTCCATTTATGTACTGGGATGTTTTGTTCAGAGTTTTTCATATAATCTTCCATGAGTTTGGGGATGCTGTTATACTTTTTATGATGCTGAAGCTGCCATGAAGCACCATTTTGTTCAGTAGCTGTTCTTTGTCGGATAATATCCAGATATATATCTGCATCGTCTATATCAAAAGAATCAAGCCCCGATCTGGTAAATGCAAGTCCCTTGCTCAATATCCATTCTTTTAAAGAGACTTTTTGCACATTTTCAGGTTCATGAAATTCACTCTCCAAGCCTCTCTTTGCAACAGTGTAAAAGTCGTCTTTCAATGTTTCAAACGGTATTTTGGTGATATTAATATTTGATCTTACCAAGCCTTCGATAAGACCTATAAAAAACCAAATATTTGCCTGTGCATCTATGAGTGTAGGTCCTGAGGGAAGTACACGCAGTTCAAGCCTCAATGTATGTTTGCCATCTTTGTCTTTACCTAAAATAGGACGTATCCACCTCCAGATCGTGCCATTGTGCAGATTGAAATGATGGAGTTGATTTACCGGTGTATCTTTGACATCTGCAAAGATGATCTTGAACATTTTATTCTGTTCGAGCAGATCCAGCCATGAGTTGATGTAACCATGGGCAAAATGGACTCTTGACTCATCACCGTGCTCTCTTCTTTTTTTATCCCTGGTATCCACTGACTGTTCAAAGATAGCGATACGAGATTCATGCCAAGCTCTTTTACCTAGAACCAAAGATGAATTCGCACCAAAACCTACCAATACGACAGACGCAAGAAGTGAAGCATGATAATACGTAACTGCCTGTTCGAACGGGATCTGAAAGTGTACCTGTATAGAGGTTCCAAGTGCTTCGAACATTACATCATCTTTTTGCAAAGATACTTCATCTTCACCATGAAAGAGGATCTTGACACTCTCATGTCTTAATTCTCGCATACGTTGAGAAACCACTGTATATCTTTGCATTTCAGACTGATAAAGTTCTTTATTAAAATGTTCAAGCCTCAAAGAGGGGAGTACACCAAAAAGTGCGAGTTTTGCATCAAACTTTTTTGCGGAACTTTGACCCTGTTGCCATAGCGAGAGAAGGTCATCAGCCAAATTTTGAGGGACAAGGGCATTAAGTTCAAAGACATTGCCATTGATCTCAAGGTCATACTTTGCCAGTTCATTAGTAAAAAGAGGGGAGTTGATATCATCCAGTAGTTCTTTGTTTATGGGGTTTGGCAGATTGTCATTGGTTAGTATACAGGTTTCCAGCTCATATCCTATACGATAGTTGTCTGAAAAAACTTCTGAACCTTTGTCAAACAGTGATCTGATATAAGCATGCTCTTGATACAAGGCTTTTTCAAAAGCTACAAAATCCTCTTTGGTAAATTTACGCTGGCTTATCTCACTACCCATTAAAAACCTTATTCGTTATTCTCTTTATAAGTATAACAAAACAACCATATAGTGTTGATTTTTCATAAGGGCAGGGGAGTTTGAAATGATACTTTTCTCATTAGGTTATCACACTTTTTTTGTATTAAAAAGTATTTGAATGTGATGTATATTAATAATAAAACAGAATTAGAATTCTTATAGAATATTAAATAATATTAATGTAGTAATATTTATAAAT
>DATCTA010000157.1:0-4347 GCA_036568165.1 Sulfurovum sp. | reverse complement strand
AATTCACCCAATTTATAACCTACGTGGTTTTCAGTGATAAATACAGGTACGAATTGTCTACCATTGTGAACGTTAATTGTCAATCCAATAAACTCTGGGAAAACCACTGATCTTCTTGACCAAGTTTTGATCGGTTTATTTGAACCCTCTTCTTTTGCTTTAAGCACTTTTTTCATTAGGTGACCATCGATGAATGGACCTTTTTTTGTTGATCTTGCCATATCTTATGCCCCTTACTTCTTACGCTTAGAGATAATAAGCTTATCACTAGCTTTTTTCTTACGAGTCTTATAACCCTTAGCCGGAGTACCCCATGGAGATACTGGATGACGTCCAGAGTTAGTCTTACCTTCACCACCACCGTGCGGGTGATCGATAGGGTTCATCGCAGAACCACGTGTTTGTGGTCTGATACCAAGGTGTCTGCTTCTACCAGCTTTACCGATAACGATGTTCGCGAACTCTTCATTACCAACAGTACCTACTGTTGCAAGACATGTACCAAGTACGTATCTCATCTCACCAGATGGAAGTCTAAGTGAAACGTATTTACCATCTCTACCCATGATCTGTGCATAACCACCCGCTGAACGCGCGATCTGACCACCGTGACCAGGGTTTAGCTCAATGTTGTGAACCAATGTACCCACTGGGATGCTGCTCAATTTCATTGCATTACCAGTCTTGATATCAAGTCCTGACTCAGCTGACATTACTTTATCACCTACGTTAAGACCTTTTGGCTGAAGAATGTATCTTCTGTCACCATCTACATATTTAATAAGACAGATTCTACAGTTTCTGTACGGATCGTACTCAACAGTTGCTACTGTCCCCTCGATGTTAAATTTGTTTCTTTTAAAATCGATGATTCTATATAGTTTTTTAGCACCCGCTTCTTTGTGACGAGAAGTGATTCTACCGTTACTGTTTCTACCTGCTGATCTTGGAAGATTCTTTAGTAGAGCCCTAACGCTTGCTTTAGCCGTAATATCACTGTTGTCAACGTTAGTCATATAACGACGTGAAGGTGTGGTTGGTTTATATGTTTTAATTGCCATCTTCTATCCTTATACCGCTAAACTTTCGATCTTAGCATCTTCAGGAAGTTTCACATAGAACTTTTTCAAGTCAGCTCTTTTTCCCTCAACACCTCTAAATCTTTTTACTTTACCGTCAACTCTCATTGAGTTAACTCTGATTGGATTGATCCCGAAGAACTCTTTAAATACTTCTCTAAGACCATTTTTAGTCATTCTTGGAGTTGTTTGAACTACGATGACACCCTCTTCTTGAAGAGCCAAACTCTTCTCTGTATACATAATTGATTTAATATCTGTAATATCTGCCATCTTAAGCCTCTTTAGTCAATTTGTCAAATACAGCTTTTTCAATCACGATTGAATTATATGCAGCTGCTAAATAAGCGTTAAGCTCATTTGGTTCAATAAGGTATGCGTTCTGTAAATTTCTGAATGCCAAGAATGTTTTATCATCGATCATCTCTTTTACTACAAGCACATCTCTTTGCCCAAGTCCGTTTACAAATGCAGAAGCATCTTTTGTTTTACCTGATGCGATCTCGATATTGTCTACAACGAAAAGTCTATCGTTTGCAGCCATCTCTGCCAGTGCATGGTAAAGAGCAAGTTTCTTTTGCTTTTTGTTTACCTTTTGGTCATAGTTCTTGTTTGTACTTGGACCAAATGCAACACCACCACCTGTATAGTGTGGAGCACGAATCGAACCTTGTCTAGCTCTACCGCCACCTTTTTGTGCAAATGGTTTTCTACCACCACCGCTAACTGCAGATCTTGTTTTAGTTTGTGCAGTATTTGCTCTCATACCTGCAGCATACGCTTTACAATATAGGTAAAGGTTATGCGGGTGAACTTCCAAGAATGATTGTGGAAGGTCTGTTGTTTTAATTACTGTTGTTTTCATTATTTAACTATCCTTACCAATCCTCTAGCACCATTGTGACCAGGAATTGAACCTTTTAATACTAAGATACCGTTTTCAGCATCAAATGACATTACTTCATTTTTAACAGTAACTTTAGTGTTACCATATTGTCCAGGCATTTTTTTACCAGGCTGTACACGTCCAGGCCACTCAGCATTACCGATCGAACCGATACGTCTACCAAATCTGTGTCCGTGTGCAGCTGGTCCACCGCTAAATCCATGACGCTTCATACCACCTTGGAAACCTCTACCTTTAGTGTTGATAGATGTTTTTACTACTGCAGTTTCAGCCAATGCCGCTGTGCTAAGGTCACCAACTTCAGTGCCTTCAGCAACGTTAATAGTCATAAACTTGTTAAACTCTTTAGAAACACCATATTTAGTCTGCTGACCTTCGATGCTCTTGTTGAGCTTTTTACTAGAGTTATATGCAACAAGTGCTTTACCGTCTTCTCTCACTTCACAAACTTTCGCATCAACGACTTTAAGAAGTGTAACAGGAACACTTGGTACATCAACAGTTCTGCTCATACCAATTTTTTCTACGATAAATTCCATTTTCTACTCCTACTTGTCCATTGATCTGATTTCAACTTCGATCTCAGGTGCTAGATCCAACTTCATAAGTGAATCAATAGTATCTGAAGTAGCCGAAACGATATCGATCATTCTTCCGTGAATTCTGATCTCAAACTGCTCACGTGAATCTTTGTTTACGTGTGGTGATTTCAGAACCGTATAACGCTTAAGTTTAGTTGGCATTGGAATTGGCCCTCTAATCTCTGCACCTGTACGTTTAACTGCATCAATGATAGCAGCAACTGATCTGTCTAAAACTCTGTGATCGTAAGCTTTAAGCTTTAATCTTATTTTTTCCATATTTTACCTTTAAAAGAACTCGTTAGTACGTGCCTAAAACACAGGGGATTAACCCTCTAACATAAATTTAGGAACGCGAATTATACCCAAACTTTTTGAAAGGAGCAATACTTTTTAGTCTAAAAACGCTACAATATGAAAAAATGTTTCCTTTCAAAAAGGAAACATTCAATATGGAAACGCATGGAACTACTCGAATATTATCAAAATCAACGTCACTTTATTGAAAATTACATTCCTAGGAAATGCCAATTGCCTGAAACCGGAGATGTAAACCTATTTGGTGTACGTGGGGCAGGAAAAACAGCAATGATCTTCGATCTTCTTCATGAAGGAGATGAGCAAGGCACCCTCTATATAGATCTGGACGATCCCAATCTAGTTTTCAATACACTTACTACCCTAAATCTGCAGCAATATATAGATAAAGAGGGTATCACGCTGCTCATACTTGACCACTATACAAAGGGGTATCTGCCTTATTTTCCAAATGTACACAGACTTATCGTGCTCTCTCGCATACCATTGGATGACCAAACCCTTACGCCGGTTGAACTTTTTCCTTTGGATTATGAGGAGTTCCTCGCCTTTGAAAGCAGTGCAGCACGAAGCAGCGGATTTAACCACTTTTTACGTTCAGGTACCCTGCCTCTGCTCGCAAGGTCACAAAAAACAAGTATACATGCAATGAAAACATTCCTGCAAAGCTCTTTTGATGAAAATGAAACAAAACTGCTTCTCATCCTGGCGCAACATCATACCAAACACCTTACTACCCATCAGCTATATAGCTTTGCCAAGGAGAAATTCAAAGTCTCAAAAGACTGGCTCTATAAAACGATGAAACTCTTTACAGATGAAAAACTTATTCTTTTCATCCAAGACAGATACCAAAAATCCGGAAAGAAGATGCTACTCTTTGACTTTGCTTTTGCCAAATACCTTACCATAGGACAACCCTTCATGCTGCAATTTGACACCATGATAGCCCTGGCGCTTTTTAAGCACCGAATCGAAGTACAGACGCTGGGTATTCACGGGTACGTGACAACGCAGGATGAACTGATCGTACCTGCCCCATTTGAAAGTGAAGAGAGTCTATGGGTAAAGTCGCAAAGCAAATTTTCCATCTATAAAAAATACGGTATTAAAAAAGTGACCATCGTCACGGTGGCAAACAGTTATGAGTTCCAGATAGAGAAACTGCACTTTGAGGCTATACCGTTTAACGAATGGAGTGTCATTCATGATGAAGGGCTCCTTGAATGAAAGCCTAACTATAAGCTAGCTTTAGTTAAAATTCGCATGCCTCTTTTCAGACCTGTGCAACGGTTCTGAGAGACAACGGGTCAGGATGGGAACATAGCAGCCCACCTTTCTTTGCTGTGTGCCGCAGGGATCTGGGGAGGGGTGTTTACTTCTTTTACATACAATATTCTCGAAGCACCATTAAACTAAATAATCTTTTTAGTAAGAGGTGAACCCGCTAAGAATTTTGTCA
>DATCTA010000156.1:0-4150 GCA_036568165.1 Sulfurovum sp. | reverse complement strand
TTATATATTTCTTAATTAAAGTTACTTATGTTTATGTATATTATTGATATACTTTTTAAATGGAAGAATATAAAATAAAAAACATTGCCGGACATCTTGCGAAAGGGTTTTTAAGTAACCCTCTTACTCCTGTTTTAGCTTTTGCTATTTTACTTTTAGGGTTTATCTCATTGCAGATTATGCCTAGAGAAGAGGATCCCCAGATAGAAGTGAGTGGTGGTTCTATCATCGTAGCCATACCAGGTGCAACACCCAGTGAGATCACTAACGTTATTATTAAGCCTCTTGAGCGGCGTATACGTGAGATCAAAGGTGTAGAACATATCTATGGTACGGCCATGAATAATGTCGGTATGATCAATGTTCAGTATTTTATCGGGGAGGACAGAGAAGAGTCAAACCTGAAGCTGTATGATAAAGTCATGCAAAATATGGATCAGTTGCCTAAAGGCACCATGATGCCTTTGGTAAAACCTTTCGATATCGATATCGATATTCCTATCCTTACGGTGGCGTTCTATAAAGCTGGGAACAAAGAACTCGATACGATAAAGCTCTATAAGATCATTCGTGAGCTGCAACAGAGTATCAATGCCCTTGATGATGTCGCTAAGACTACACTCAAAGGAGTGAAGCGGCCACAGTTTAATATCATGGTAGATCTCCACAAGCTTGTCGCTTATAATATATCTTTAGGACAGGTGACACAGGCTGTTAAATCTATCTCAATGAATGCTCCGGAGATAGACACGACAACCGGGGAAGGCAACCTTGTAGTCTTTGGCGTGCAGAATGCACTTGACGATGTAGAGGATCTTAATGAACTTATCATCGCACAGTACAGAGGCTCCCCTATCTACCTCGAAAATATCGCAACAGTCGAATATAACTACGATATCCAAAATTATGAGACTGCAACGATCACTTATCAGGAAGGTATGGTCGGTAAAAAACATGTCAAAAAAGATAAAGATGATCAGCTTCTTTTCCGTGATGCAGGTGACCAGATCACAATGACCATTTCAAAGCTCAAAGGAACCAATGCGGTAAAAATTGCTGAAAGAGCGATCAAGGAGATCCAGAAGAACAAGGAAAAACTGCTAGAGAATGGTGTCGGTTTCATTATTACGCGTAACTATGGAATCAGAGCAAATGAGGCCGTAAATGAACTTGTGCACCACCTTGAGATCACGATACTGATCATCGCATTGATCCTGGTACCTTTCCTGGGCTGGAGAGAGTCATTGGTTGTGACCATTGCAGTACCGATGATCCTTGCAACGACACTTTTCATTGCATTGATGACAGATCAGACCATCAACCGTATTACACTTTTTGCATTCCTGCTTAGTTTGGGATTGATCGTTGATGATGCGATCATCGTGATCGAGAACATACATAGAAGGCTTCACCTAGAAGAATCAAAAGGCGTAGAGTTTGACAAAATAATTGTCGAGGCCACAGATGAGATTGGACCATCCACGAACATTGCAACCATAGCAATTATGTTAACGATGATACCTATGGCATTTGTTGGGGGTATGATGGGTCAATTTATGAAACCAATCCCGCTGAATGTGCCAGTTGCACTTGGGATTTCACTCTTTGTCGCTTATGTATTTGCACCATATCTTGCACGTAAGTTCATCAAGTTCGAGAGTCATCCAGAACATGAAAAGGATGAGAAATGATGAAGAAAATCGTTCATAAGATCATTGGCTCCAAGCGCAATAAATGGATCGTGACGCTCATCGTTCTTTTCTCCATGGGTGCTTCAGTAATGATGATCCCTACAAAACTGGTCCTTGCGCGTATGCTTCCGGGGAAAAGTGCAAATACCATGACTATCTATGTAGATACAGCTACGAATGCATCTATAAAAGAGACAGAGTCAGTTACAACATGTATTGTGAACTATCTGAAGAAGGAAAAAGAGATCACAGATATGGAAGTATATCTGGGGCAGGGAGCACCACTTGATTATGCTGGACTGGTGAAAGGTAGTGCGCTTAAAAGGTTGAAAAACCAGGCAGAAATAGTACTGAACTTTACCAATAAGCACGACAGGGAAGAACCTACATATGTGATCGCACATCGTTTACGTCCACTCATTCAACAAGAGTGCGGGAACATAGTGCCTCATACTTCTATCAAGTTCATAGAGATGCCTTCGGGACCTCCGACTTTGGCAACGATAGTAGTAGAGCTTTACAGCCCGAATGATTCGGCTTTACGAAAAATGTCAGCCCGGGTTTCAAATATACTTGAAGAGACAGAAGGGCTGGTTGATATAGATGTAATGCAGGATGATATTTTTACCAAATATAATCTTGTTCCCGATAAAGAGAAGATCATATTGAGCGGACTTAATGTCGAACAGGTCAACCAGATCATATACCTTGCTTTCAAAGGGATGCCGATCGCTGAAAAGAATACCCAAAACCAGCAGGATCAGATACCCATATTTCTGAGACTCAATGATGAAACACGTCACGTTGCAGCTGATACAAAAGTTTCTCTTCACAGTAAACTCGTCTCTTTGGAACTTATGAATAACAAGGGAATGATGGTACCTATCAGTGAGGTGGTCGACATTAGAGAAACCGATTCAAGTCCTACTATCTTTAGAAAGAATCTTAAAAACATGACCACGATCACAGCAGAGTGTGATATGGTGAGCCAAGTCTATCCTTTGCTTGATGCAAGAGCTAAGATGATTGAAGTACTTAAAGATGATTATAATGTTACTAAAGTACCGGGGATCAATACCTACATGTTTGACCTTGTAGCTGTAGATAAAGAAACAGGGGAAGAGATACTTATACGCTGGGATGGAGAGATGAAAGTATCACTTGATACTTTCCGGGATCTTGGAGGTGCATTCATTGCTGCATTGGTCTTGATGTTCTTGTTGATGGTTGTCTACTATAAATCTTTTGCTTTGAGCGGGATCGTACTTGTTGGAAGTTTCCTTTCTATCATAGGGGTGATCGTCGGACACTGGATCACAGATAAAATTTCACTCTATGCAACAGACACACATTTCTTTTTGACGGCGACATCTCTGATAGGTTTCATCTCTTTGATGGGGATCAGTGCGAGAAGTTCTTTACTGCTGATAGACTTTTCAAAATCCTTGATCTCTGATCGAGGTTTGGATAAAAAAGAGGCTATTGCCGTTGCAACTGCAACACGTGCTAAGCCGATAATGCTTACTGCTATAGCCATTATACTGGGAAGTTTGCTGTTGGCTACAGACCCGATCTTTGGTGGATTGGGTATCGCTCTTATCTTTGGTAGTATTGCTGCTACTTTGGTTTCACTCTTCTTTATCCCTGTATTGATGGATAATGCCAGAGCATTGATGCCAGACGGACATGATCATGGAGACAACCGTGGAACATGGTGTATCCTTACGGACAATATCAAGTCGATGTTCCCGGGGAAAAAAGAGAAGGCTGTAAAAGCATCACATGAGGATGCGGTTCTTTATGAAGGGTATGAGTGTGATGATGACAGTAGAACAACATGGTGTATACTGATAGAGAATTTAAAATCACTTTTCCCTTCTAAGAAAGGAAAAAAGAGTGGTGAATCATCAGTATTGGAAGAGATAGAGCATACTTTAGAATCTAAGGTGGATGAGGCCAAAGAGACACTTGAAAGTACATTCAGTACAGTTTCAGAGAAGATCAAGTCCCTTATCAATTCTAAGATAGGTAAAAAAGAGGATGAGATCATTGATGAATATGAAAAAGCAAAAAATGAACGTGATTTCATACGCCTGTTCAACTTGGGTAACAGCTATCTTGAGAAGAAAGAGTTGGATGAGGCGATCATCGCTTATGAACAAGCACTGAAGATCAAAGACGATGAAGGTGTGAGATTTAAGATCGAACTGGCAATGCTGCAGAAGAAAAATGCAGCAAAGAAAGAAGAGAAAAAGTCTAAGAATAAAAAAGAGGATGAAGAGTAGGGTTATTCTACTCTTTATCAGAGTCACATACGGATACTTCAATCAGTGGCGGTGGAAGCAGGAACACTATTTAGTCGTCGTTATGTAGTTGCCCGCTGAAGTCAAAGCCAAACTTCATTTTGTTGGCTATTTCTTCTTCTATCTCGTCTATGAGATCTTCAGTTCTACCTTCCA
>DATCTA010000155.1:0-13059 GCA_036568165.1 Sulfurovum sp. | reverse complement strand
GGCCAATTTCTTTGCATCTCCAGCTTTTTTTGCTGTCTCTAATATCTCTTCTATCTGTGAAAGCATCGCCTTTCTACTGTAGCCAAAACAGTCAAGAGCCCCTGCTTTTATCAAAGACTCTATAACTTTTTTGTTTACTTTGCTTGAATCGATACGGGATACAAAATCAGAAAGATCTTTGAACTCCTCATCTCCCCTGGATGCAAGTATGCTGTTGATAGCAATATCACCTGCTCCCTTGATCGCACCCATACCGAACATAACTACCTCATCTCCATCAACTTTCAGTGCTTCAAAAACAAGCCCTGATTTATTGATATCAGGCGGTAGAAGTTTAATTCCCATGCGTTTGAGTTCATCAACATACTTGACCACTTTATCTGTATTGTTCTTTTCCAATGTCAAAATAGCTGCCATGAACTCCGTAGGATAATAATGCTTCAGGTAAGAAGTATAGAACGTGATCATCGCGTACGCCGCTGAGTGAGATTTGTTGAAACCATACCCCGCAAACTTTACAATAAGATCGAATAGATCTGCTGCTTTGTCTCTATCAAATCCTTTTTCAGCAGCACCGTCGGCGAATTGTCCTTTAAGTTTATCCATCTCCTCTTTGATCTTCTTACCCATCGCTCTACGAACGAGGTCTGCCCCGCCAAGACTGAATCCGCCGATGGTCTGTACGATCTGCATGACCTGTTCCTGGTAAACGATAACCCCATAGGTTGGTTTGAGTATAGGTTCAAGCTCTGGAAACGCATAAGTGATCTGGGCACGTCCATGCTTACGTTCAACGAAATCATCAAGCATTCCTGACTCCATCGGACCCGGACGATAGAGTGCAAGCATCGCAATAACATCTTCAAAACCTGAAGGCTTTAATTTTTTTGCCAGATCCTGCATACCCGCAGATTCTATCTGGAAAAGTCCAAGTGTCTCACCTGTACTTATATAATCATAGACCTCTTTATCTTCGATATTTTCTTCAACGAAGTTGATACGTTTGCCATGTCTTTTATCGACGAGCTTGAGTGCCTCTTCTATCACCGTAAGTGTTTTCAATCCCAAAAAGTCAAACTTGATCAGATCCACATCTTCCACATACTTTCCGCTGTACTGTGTTGCCAGCGTATCAAGCCCTGTAGGCTTGAACAACGGCGTTTTTTGCCAAAGCGGTTCATTGGAGATAACAACACCTGCAGCGTGTGTCCCGGCATTTCGGTTAAGTCCTTCAAGCGCGAGTGCATATTCCCAGGTGCGTTTTGCCTGAGGATCACTCTCTAAAAGCTCCTTGATCTTGGGTTCTTTTTCGTAAGAGCGTTTGAGGTCTATACCCAGTTCATCGGGAATGAGCTTTGCCATTGCATCTGCTTTAGCATAAGGCATGTCAAGTACACGTGCAACGTCACGTATCACCCCTTTTGCCAAGAGTTTACCAAAGGTGATGATCTGTGCGACGTTCACACGCCCATACTTCTCCACCACATAGTCAAGTATCTCTTGACGACGAGCCTGGCAAAAGTCCATATCAATATCCGGCATTGAGATACGTTCCGGGTTAAGGAACCTCTCAAAAAGCAATCCATACGGCATAGGATCGATATCGGTGATCTTCAGTGAATAGGCAACAAGTGATCCTGCTGCAGACCCACGCCCTGGACCTACCGGGATACCCATCTGCTTGGCAGCATCGACAAAGTCCCAAACGATCAGCATATATCCCGGGAACTTCATGTTGTTAATGATATCGATTTCCACCTGTAATCGATCTCTATACTCCTGGTGTTGTTCCTCAGGTACGATCTCCAAACGTCTCTCGAGCCCTCTGCGTGACTCCTCTATAAACAGCACCTTGTCATTCTCCAAAGAGTACTCTTTATCTGGTTCAGGGAGTTCTAAACCGATGGCTGCCGCACGCTCTCTGGCAAATTTGAAATTCGGAGGTGTCGGATCACCCAGTTTGATCTCCAGATTACATTTGTCAGCTATCTCCTGAGTATTTTCAAGTGCTTCGGGGATATCTGCAAAAAGCTGCGCCATCTGTTCAGGCGACTTCACGTAGAACTCATGGACTGAATGGCGTAGACGGTTTGGATCATCATAGAGTTTGTTCATCGCGATACACATAAATGCTTCATGAGCATCTGCATCTTTCTGTTCCGTATAGTGTGTATCATTAGTTGCTATGATCTTGATTCCGGTATCTTGGGAAAGCTGAATGATCTGTTTGTCGATACGGTGCTGGTCGCCGATACCATGACGCATGAGTTCAAGATAAAAATCATCACCAAAAATTTCCTTATACTTTAAAGCCACTTTTTTTGCTTCATCATACCCTTTGGCACCAAACTGTACATTTCGATCTGAAAGGTTCATATGCCAGTTCACTTCACCTTGTAAACAGGCAGAAGAACAGATAAGACCTTCACTGTTCTCTTTAAGAAGGTCCCAGTTGATACGCGGATAGTAGTAAAACCCGTCAATATAAGCGCGGGAACTCAGATACATTAGGTTTTTATAGCCCACTTCATTTTTGGCATACAAACAAAGGTGAAAACGCTGACGTACAGATTTATCGCCAAGGTCCTTCTGGTTATGTACATAAGCTTCCATTCCAATGATAGGCTTGATACCCTCGTTACGCATCGTATTGTAGAAGTCTATCGTTCCAAACATATTACCGTGGTCAGTCATTGCCACAGAGGTCATTCCCTGTTCTTTGATCTTTTTGGCAAGTGCTTTGATCTTATTTGCACCGTCCAAAAGAGAATACTCCGTGTGCAAATGCAAATGCGTGAACTGTGGTTTTACTTTTGGTTCTTCAGACATATCCAACCTTTGAAAATATTGTTTTCAATATAGCAAAGGTTAGGTAAAAATAGATTGAAATAGTGACTAAAAAACAAATGAAGAATCGTTTTTTAACAATAGCCTAAAAGCATGCCATCTTTCACAGCCTGCATGCTCTCTTTTCCAACAAGGCGTTCTACGATGGCAAGTCCGAAACATACGGCTGTTCCGGGACCTTGAGATGTCATGACATTACCATCGGTAACGACTTTACTGTCCTCTCTGTAACCAGGATGGTCTATCTCCTCTTTTGCACCAGGATAACAGGTATAATCACTGCCTAGAACACCTGCTTTTTTAAGTGCAAAAGGAGCAGCACACATTGCACCGACCACCTTAGTCGCTTTAAATTCTTGAAGCAGTTCAATAACCCTTGCATTCTCGGCCAGGGCATAAGTACCGCCCCATCCGCCTGGAAGTACCATCATGTCAAAGTCATCACTTATAATGTTTTTAATCGAGGTATCAGCCTGAATTGTAATACCATTGGCACCCAGCACCAAATCTCCCTGAAGTTCATCTTCCAGATATGCTACACGAACATCAATACCCCCACGTCGCATGACATCTATGAGAGCAACAGCTTCCAACTCCTCAAAACCTTTTGCGATCGGTATAAGTACACTTGCCATCTTCACTCCTTATTTGATCTCTTTTGCACCAAGCTCAATAAATGTTGCCGGTATCTCTTCAGATAATTTGTTAAGGAAGTCTTCTCGTTTCTTATTGTTCATTTTAAAGAAACGATTCCAGTTAGATAATTTAGGCATACCAATCACAAGTGTATTAGTGTCTTTTTTGATATACATATACATTGTACATGGTGCGAACACACCAACTTCTGGCATAGCGCCTTCGTTATCAAATACGGTATATGAGAAAGGAAAATGACAAAGTGAGAAAGTCCAGAAAGCATCGTAAGAAGGAAGAAGATCAGGCTTTCCTTGTTTATAATCAAAGTAACCTGCCATAATATAGCCTTTTTCCGTAAAAGTATCATCCACTTTTTCTTGTATCTCATCAATATAATCATCAAGATCTTCAGGTCTTTCAAAAGCGATCTCATAATGCAGCATAGTATTTTCTACTGTACCTTCATAGGTACCATGGCTCACTACTGCAGAAGGGAATGTCTTAACGATAAGATCATCCAATTGCGCCATCTGTTTTGTAAACTCTGTGATCACTGTTTGATCTGTGATCCCCAGTATCTCGATGATCACTTCAGCTGTAAGATGAGAGATTACTGTTTCATCTTTATCTTGATGCTTATAGATCACTACGTTAAACGGATTAAACCCTGCAAGCTTAGGATCGATCTCCAAAAGTGGTTTTACTCCCTTATCATTTACGATCGTCATAAAACTCAACACTTCAAGTGTCGTTGAACCATATTCACTCTTATAGACCTGGTTCACATGCTTTCTAGGATCAGGAATACGATATCCCAATGCTTTGATCGGCTCTTCCATCATCTTATAATACGCGTCTTCTACGTTACCTTTGATCGTGTACACAACCGTACTGTTTTTAACTGTATCTGCTGAGAAAAGCCCACTTATTGACAATGAAACAAAAAGTACGATTCCCAAAATTTTTTTATGATTCATCTTTTATCCCTCTTTATTGAATTTACTCATATCACCATTAGCCATGGTATTACTATAAGATAATAAATTATAATAAATTAATTATATGAGTGTGATGAATTAAATAGATAATTTAAAAAGAATAAGTGAAGTGTAACTAGAGAGAAATTTAAAAAATAAAAAAAGAAGAGAAAAAGTTCTTCTCTCCTTTAAAACAATTTACCAAGATCTTACTGTCTGGTGACACGATAAACATTTGCTAAGAATGAGTAGATAGTTGTTCGCTGCACTGTATCTATCACCTTTTTCAAATGTAGTTAAGATCTCATCAGCCATAACACCGATCTGTTCACCTACTTTTTTTGCATAGACCTTATTGTTTATTTTATTTTCACCTACACCCTCTTTAATGAATGATTCTGTATGAGCTATAGTTACCTTAAGATGTTTTACCCCATTTTTAACGACGTTGACATTATCATATAAAAAACCTTTTTGAATTTCAGACATTGCAGTTTCCATCTCTTGCATGTTCTTCATTCTATCTGGGTAAATAACCTCTTGTTGTCCAAAAAGAAAACTACCTGCTAGCATTGATATTACTAAAGCTTTTTTCATAACACATTCTCCTGAAAATAAATTTTTATAAGTTATTGTAACAATTTCAGTATTAATAAATAGTAATAAACAAGAGGATAAGTAGGATTTATGAAAAAAATAGCTCAAACGGCCTGAAAAGTATCAGGTCGTTTGATAAGAGTTATTCAGCATCTTTAAGTGTTATTTTCGCATACATACCAGGGAAAATATTCTCTTTTCCTCTGTTAAAGCGTATACGCATTTTGATCTTATGAGTCATTGGATTGGCATCAGGTACGATAGCGTGAATGATTCCCATAGTTTTATAATTCAATGAAGGTATCTCTACTGGAACTTTTTGTCCCGTTCTTACTCTAGAGATGATACTTTCCGAGATAGATACATCTATCTCCAAGTTTTCTGTATCTACGATCATAATGGTCAACATACCTGGCATGATCATATCACCCACTTTTATGTTCTTCTGTACCACCACACCATCAGAAGGTGCTTTCATTTTGATGTAGTTATACGTTGTTGCCATCTTTTTTGCTGCGATTGTAGCCTCTTTTACTGCTACCTGCATTGTCTCAAGCATCGTTTCAACATTTGCTGCTTGAGCATCAAGGTCAGTCATATCTGTAAGGTTGATCTTGCCGTCATCACGATAGGTGTTTTTTAGTCTTACTTTTCTCGTATTGATACGCGTCAATTTGTCACGCCAATATTCAACAATGATCTTTGATTGTTCGAGCATAAGGTCTGCTTGAGACTTCATGATATCAAACTCAGCAGACTCCATTTCATAAAGATCATCTTCCCGTTTTACTTTATCACCAAGCTTTACGAAAACCTTCTTTATATATCCCATAAAACGTGCACCTATCATTTTCTGCCCATCAGAAACGACCGTACCGGTTAATGTAATGTCACCTGCTTGTGAAAATGCATTGAATAACAATGCAATGATTATTATTTTTTTCATTCTTCTACCACTTTCTTAATCGTACATGGCATTTCATGCACTCTGATGAGATCTTACTGTAATACTGTAATGCCTGAGTAGCATCACCCGCTGAAAAACGAGCAACGATATCATCTGTATTCTGCTCGATCTTTCTTTGAATACGTTTCGTCATGGCTGTATTGTTATCCATCCATCTTTCATATACATCTTTGTTCTCTATCTCTTTCTTTATCGGTCTGATCTTTACAATCGTCTCTTTTAGGTCTTGTGCACCGGCTTTTACGATATCAAGATTATTGTAAAAGAACCCTGCTTGCATATCCTGCATTGCCTGTGCCATCTTCTGCATATCAAAAATTCTATCTTCCTGTGTATACTCTTCTGCCATACCAAAAGTTACAATTGTCAAACATCCTACCAAAATCTTCTTCATCTATATCCCTTCTTCTATTTTCATCAAAAATAGTGAACTATATATTTCTTTTCAATCTTAAGTATTGTATCAAAGAATCACTAAATTGATTATTATCATAAATTAAATCAATGACAATCACACCTCTTTTACTTAAAGAAACAGATACATCCGGTTCATGAATAAAAAAATATTACAACAGAGAACATTATACTATTATAATCACACTATCTATAAGGAAGAAAGAAAACAATATTACTAGATGTTTATAAAAAATAAAAAAGTATAATAGTACTTATTATTATTAAATTATTATGATTAATAGCTTTTAATATAATTAAATATTATTAAAACTATAAGTTAAATTTAATGGTATATATGCTATGATTCTAATAGATAAAAAACTAACAAAAAGGGGTTAAATCATGAAAAAGTTAATTACAACTTCTGTAGCTGTGGCTGCATTATTAGTAACAGGTGCGCAAGCTAATGATTTGAACAAAATGTTCAGTGATATGAAAGAAGCTGCTGTAAGTATCAGTAAAGATACAAAAGACAGTGTTGTAGCAGTAAAAGATGGTACTGTTGAAACTACACAGAGTGCTGAGAGAACAGTAACAAATGTAAGTGCAGATACTAAAGATACAGCAGTTAAAGTTTCTGATGACCTTAAGACGGCTGAAGTTTCTACATCTAAAGACAGTAGAGATACTGTAAATACTGTATCAACTGATACAAAAGACTCTATCACAAATACATCAAGAGATCTTAAAGAGTCTTCAAATGTAGCTACAAAAGAGTTGAAAGATTCTACGATCGCCGTTTCTAAAGATTCAACAGATGCACTAAAAAGTGTTTCAAGTGACTCTAAAGACTCTGTAAAATCTGTATCTTCTGATATGAATTCAACAGTTCAATCTGTTTCAAGTGACTCTAAAGACTCTGTAAAATCTGTATCTAAAGATTCTGCTGACTCTGTGAAAACTGTCTCTGCTGATGCTAAAGATTCTGTTGATTCAGTAGCAAAAGAATCAAATGCAGCAGTTAAACAAGCCTCTAATGATGCAAGAGATGCAGTAGATTCAACTGCAAAAGAAACAAGTGATGCAGCAAAAACTGCTTCAAATGATGAGAGAGAATCAGTGAAGTCTATCTCAGAAAACATCAATGACTCTGTTCAGACAATCAATAACTAATTCATCAAAATGAATCAGATAGAAGGCTATGCCTTCTATCTCCTCTATTCCACTTCCTTTTTTACTTTTCTATAAACACTAACATTGCTTTTAGTAGCCACACTAATCTACTTATATTTGTTAATATTATATTGAAAGTTTAGCAATCAGTCATATTTAATATAATCTTTAGTATAATAGATGGAATCTAAACTATAAAAAGGGTTATATACATGAGAAAAATTATAACAAGTTCTGTAGCAGTAGCTGCATTATTGGTAACGAGCGCACAAGCTGATTTTGATTTCGGTGATATGTTCAAGGATATGAAAGAAGCTGCTATCAGTATGAGTAAAGATGCAAAAGACAGCGTTGTTGCGACAAAAGACGGTGCTGTTGAAACATCAAAAAGTGCTGAAAGAACAGTAACAAATGTTAGTGCAGATACAAAAGATACTTCTGTAAAAGTTTCTGATGACCTTAAGACAGCAGAAGTTTCTACATCTAAAGACAGTAGAGATACTGTAAATGCTGTATCAACTGATACTAAAGATGCTATCACTAATACATCAAAAGACCTTAAAGATGCTGGAACTGTAGCTTCAAAAGAGTTGAAAGATTCTACGATCGCTGTTTCTAAAGATACTGCTGACTCTGTGAAAACTGTATCTGCTGACTCTGCTGACTCTGTGAAAAGTGTTTCTGCAGATACAAAATCTGCTGTTGATACAACTGCAAAAGAAGGAAGTGCTGCTACTAAAACAGCTTCTAGCGATACAAGAGATGCTATTAAATCTGTAAATGAAGAGAGTTCAGATGCTACTAAAACGATCTCTAATGACCAGAGAGAGTCTGTAAAATCTGTTTCAGAGAATCTAAACGACTCTGTTAAAACGATCAATGACTAACACGAAGATAGATGATCCCTCATCTGTCTTATTCAACAGCCCATTGAAGGGCTGTTTATGCTTCAATTAAAAATCCGTAGTTGGCTATTATATCTCACTACTTTTACTTTAAGAGGTGTTTAAAATAACTCTTGATACCATCAATCATAATAATTTAAAAGGTCTCAGAATGAAAAAAATGATCACTGCTTTTGCTGCTCTTGCTTTGATTACACATGCACAGGCAGGCTTTAGCTTTGGAGATATGTTCGATGATATGAAAGATGTTGCTGAAGCGATGACAGAAGATGCAAAAGACAGTATGACTGCAGTGACTGAAGGTGCAGAAGACATATCTAAAAGTGCTGAAAGGACAACGCGTGCTGTACGATCTGATGTTGAAGATGTTTCTGATGCAGTTTCTGATGACATCGAAACTGCATCAGAAGAGACTTTTGATGATGGCAGGGATGCCATCGAGTCAGTATCTGAAGATATAGAAGATGCTTACTCAAACACAAGTGAAGATATAAAAGATTCGGCTGATACTGTGTATAGTGATGCTGAGGATAGTGTTGATGCAGTTTCAACAGACCTCTCTGATTCTATTGAAGATGTTTCAGATGATGTCAAAGACTCTGTAGAAACCGTTTCTGAAGATGCAGGGGATGCTGCGGAAAAAGTCTCCAGTGACTCTTCCGACTCTCTTAAAAGTGTTTCAAATGATGCCAAAGACACTACAGAAGAGGTTTCAAATGATGCCAAAAGCTCTGTAGATTCTGTTGCAACAAATGTTGAAGACACAAGCAAAGATGTTTCAAATGATACTGGTGATGCACTAGAGTCAACAACAACGGCAGTAAGTGAGACCGCTGAAACTATTTTAGAAGATGCCAAAGAATCTTTAGAAGAAGTATCATCAAATCTCAATGACTCCTTTAAGGATATCACTCAAGGGAAAGATACAAAGTCTATCACAAAAGAAGAGTATGAAGCCTATATGAAAAAGAAGAACAATACGGTCAAGTAATCACATTGTTCTTCATATCTGAAAAGTATTTCAATATTCTATAATATAACGGTAGATTATCTAGTTTATTAAAAAAGATTAAGTTATAATTAACATAATTTTATATATAATAAAATGATACATACTTAATTAAAAGGGATTAAACGATGAAAAAGTTAATGACAATTTCTGCAGTAGTTGCTGCATTGTTCGTAACAAGCGCGCAAGCTGATTTCGACTTTAATGATATGTTTAAAGATATGAAAGAAGCTGCTATCAGTATGAGTAAAGATGCAAAAGACAGTGTCGTAGCTACGAAAGACGGTGCAGTTGAAACATCTAAAAGTGCTGAAAGAACCGTAACGAATGTTAGTGCAGATACAAAAGAAGCAACGATCAAAGCTTCTGATGATCTCAAGACAGTAGAGTTGAATACAAGCTCTGATCTTGGAAGTGTTACTACCAACATTTCAGGTGATACAAAAGATTCACTCAAAACCACTACTGGTGACCTGAGAGAAAGCAGTTCAACTTTCAGTAAAGACACAAAAGAATCTATCGTTACTTTATCTAAAGATTCAAGAGATTCTGTGAAAACCGTTTCTGCTGATTCAACTGACTCTGTGAAAAGTGTTTCTGCTGATTCAAGAGATTCTGTGAAGAGTGTTTCTGCTGATTCAAGAGATTCTGTGAAGAGTGTTTCTAGTGACCTGAACAGTACAACAACTTCTGTATCTAGAGACTCTAGAGAGTCTGTAAGAACAGTTGCTACAAATACAAGTGATGCTACAAAAACAGTATCGAGTGATGCAAAAGACTCAGTAAAATCTGTAAATGAAGAGAGTTCAGATGCTACTAAAACTGTCTCTAATGACCAGAGAGAATCTGTAAGATCTGTTTCAGAGAACCTGAACGAATCAGTTAAAACACTTAACGATTAATGAATTAATAATTTGACAGATAAGAAGGATTTATTCCTTCTCTCTGTCCTAAAAACTGTAGTCACTTTTGGTAGCGCTTCAGCTACATCATAAACAAACTTCATAACTTCTATTAATTATATATATAAATTCTATGCTATCCTATATATTATACTTGTCCAAAGGATCCATGTGAATACTATTATAAATCGAATTGTGCCTTTTATCTTACTTTTACCTGTCCTCCTCTTTGCTACTGCAGCAGAGGAAAGCGCTCCTTCAATATCTCAAAATGATGATGCACTGGCTGTTTTCTATACCATAGATGGAGATGCACAAGAGCAATATAATTCGCTGGTACAGAATAAACTAAAATCTATCGGTTTTAACCTTTCGGATCCTCACAAAAGAGTGAATGACCAGTATAAGACCAAATATGGCTCAACCATCCTTGATGTACTCAGTTTTATGCCTGTTGTCAACGATGCAGAGATCCTGCCATTGCTCAATATCGATCCTCGTATAGCTGGTTTTGCACCATTTAATATGCTCATCTATAAAAAACTTGATGAAAATAAAACACATGTGGGACACCTTATGCCTAAGGTCATGATGAATATTTTAGGTATAGAAGACAAAGAGGTCAGAGAAAAGTTTTCCGCTACGTTCCAATCGCTTGACAGTATGATAGAAAAAGAACTGGGTGGTGAAAAATCCTACATGCCCTATAAGAACCTTCCAGAACAAAAGATGATCAATTTTGAATATGAATTTGAAGCACCTGAGGATATAGACGATTTTATAGATGCATTCCAAAACAAATTCGAACTTGCCTTCATCGACAAGGGCTATCTCATCGCAGGGTATCATAATTTTATGGAATCAACTGAAGATGCTGAAGAGATACTCTCTGATTATGATGCATTTTGGACCTACTCACTTTGTCATCTGAAGTTCTCATACCATATGTTTGACAATGAAGGGGCACGTCCTGAAGCAGGATTATTTGCCCCTTGTACCATGTACATGTATATTAAAAAAGGTACCAATAAACTAGTCGTAGGAATGTTCAGACTCCACAACTGGTCTGAGACACTTGAGATCACTGATGAGAGCAGACTTTCACTGGTCGAACAGCTTGACAGAGAAATACCGGAAATTTTAACTGCGTTCGGTATGAAGGCAGTTCCAAATGTCAATCCGCTTAAAGCTGTAGCAAAAGTTTCAACCCCAGACAAAGAGCCTGTAGTAAAAGAAAAACCCATAGTGACAAATAAAGCTGAAGCTGTTACTGTGCCAGATATTCCTGTGCCAGAGAATGTTTTAGCCGTCATGTATACACTCGAAGGTAACATAGAGAAGCAATACAACAACATTGTTGATGATGAATTAAAAAAGATAGGCTATGAAGTTACAGACCCTCATTACAGGGTAAACGACCAATATGAAAACAAATATGGTTCAACCGTCTTGGATACACTAAGTTTCTTGTCTGTAGTCAATGACAAAGCGATACTTCCGCTTCTTAATATCGATCCGCGAGTTGCATCTACTGCACCATTTAACATGCTTATCTACAAAACATTGGATGAAAATGTATCGCATGTAGGGCATATCATGCCAGAAGCATTTCTAGATATGATAGGTATAGAAGAGAAAGCGGTCAGAGATGCATTTATCGCTTCCATCACACCGCTTGATGCTAAACTAGAAGAGGAGTTCAGAGCAAAAGGACTGAAGTATACCAAGTCATACAAAACCTATAAAAAACTTCCCGAAACACGTATGCATACCTTTCAATATGAGTTTGAAGCACCTGAAGATATGGATGAGTTCATTGAAGAGTTTCAAAATAAATTTGAACTTGCTTTCATTGATAAAGGATACCTTATTGCAGGCTATCACAATTTCATGGAAGGTTTAGCAGATGCTGAAGATATCCTTGAAGGGTATGATGCTTTCTGGACCTATTCACTCTGCCACCTAGAATTTTCCTATAACGTATTTGATAATAAAGGGGCACGACCTGATGCCGGTTTGTTCGCTCCATGTACTATGTATGTCTATATACAAAAGGGAAGCAACAAAATGATCGTAGGTATGCTCAGGCTGGAAAACTGGTCTACATCATTGGATATCAATGATGAAAGCAGAGTTAGCCTTGTCAATAGACTTGATAAAGAGATACCTGAAGTCCTTACAGCATTTGGTATGAAAGCCGTCACCAATACAAATACACTTAAAGAAATATGCAAGATCGTTCCAACGCAAACTGAACCATCATCTAAAAAAGAGCTCTTCAAAGTGGTTAAAGCATCTCAAAAAGAAAAACCTGCAGCTGAGGAAAATCAAACACAAGGGTATACCATACAATGTATTGAAACAAGCAGCGGTAAAGTAAATATATCTATTCCTAGTGTCCCAGCAGTACCTGTAGCACATCAATCTCAAGACAATATAGAAATCTTGGATAGAAGTATCAAATTCTCAAAGCGTGTACCTCCAAATTATGTACCGCATAGGTTTGATAAGAAAAAAAGAACCCATTCCAGTAAGAACACAAGGATCGGTGAAGTAAACCAAGGAAGGATCTCTGCATATCTACGCGGCAAGTTCACAGAGGTGAAGGATGTAGAGGAGAAACTCAAGGGAGCCGGATTTGAGGTATTGG
>DATCTA010000154.1:0-3828 GCA_036568165.1 Sulfurovum sp. | reverse complement strand
TAAATATCACTTATTGTTTGAACTCTGTCATCAACTCCCTATAGATCAACGGTACAAAATTCCTTTGGGCTTTATAGTTCTTACGTGATTCAATCGTCACTGAATCAAAAAACGTTTGCCAGAGTTCTTGAAAATGATGCTCTGTTTCATGCAATGCAGGAACACTTGCATTAAGTACCTCATGCATCTGTAAATCTTTGCCATCATAAACCACTATCCACCCTCTTCTGATGTCGTGGATGATGAACCTTTCATTGCGAAGACGTTTGACAAAGTGTCTACCAAGAAATGGAAGAACATTTCGAGGCGGTGCAATCTTCGCATAGAGCATGCCATCTTCGAGCATCTCAAACCGTAGAAACTCCTGCATTTTATGGATGGTAGAATAGAGTCGTTTTTGATAACTTTCTATGGCAAATACCACAGGATTAGAAAGATCATACAGCAAAGAGACATCTTTTAATCCCATACGTATGAAGAGCAACAACTCCCTCTCCCTTGCCACATCATCACATAAAAAAACATGGTATATACGCTCGATAAGCTTTTTGGGTAAATTCTTCGCAATGCCCTGTGAGACTCTTTTGGCGATATCCAGGTCTGTATTTATTGTGACAGATTCACTGAGCAGGTCTATATTGGATCTGTCAGAAGTAAGTACATCAGGAATGCACTTATGCATGTAACTTCGATGTAAAGCCGTTAGAAATCCTTCAAAGCTTCCGTCATAGATCCAAAGCACTATATCTCTCCCGTATGTGTCTGGAGCACATCAAAAAGGCTCGGCTGTGCACCTGCTTTGGGTTTTTCAAGAGAGAGCATTGTGGACTCCAACTGTTCATATGCCAAAGCAGTTTTTTTTACCGTTTTTCCCCCTACAGTAATGAAATAGCGTGCCCGTTTAAGCGATATCCTCATTACTTCAAGATCACTCGGACGCAATAACTTGGCACGTCTAGCACGCAGTATCTTAGAAACTGATCTCGTGCCAAATCCCGGCACTCTGAGCAGTGTCTCTCTGTCCGCTCGGTTGATCTCTACAGGGAAAAAATGGAGATTTCTTAGTGCCCATGCCAATTTCGGATCAAATCGTTCATCCAAAAAGGGGTTTTGTTCCGTAGTGATCTCATCCCATCCAAAACCGTAAAATCGCATAAGCCAATCGGCCTGATAGAGTCTGTGTTCGCGCAGTAATGGCGGTGGTGTATCTAGTGCGGGAAGGTTCTTATGCGATACTGTAGGAATATAGGCAGAGAAATAGACACGTTTGAGCAATCCTTTGTTATAAAAGGCGTTGCTTAGTTTAAGAATGTCATAGTCACTCTCAGGACTTGCACCAATTATCATCTGTGTGCTCATACCTATAATCTTACTACCATGTTCTAATGCATCGTTTCTGATGATGTTCAGTGGTTCAAAAAGCTTCTCTTTTGTCTTATCAGGGGCTAAAAGTGCAAGACTTTTTTGACTGGGAAGCTCTACATTGGAACTCACTCTATCTGCAAGCTTTGTGACTGCTTTGATAAGATGCTCGGAACTTCCGGGTATAAGCTTGACATGGACATAAGCATTAAAACCATACTCGTAACGCAATATATTCAGTGTTTTGAGCATGAGCTCCATAGTATGGTCTTCACTGCCAATGATACCTGAACTCAGAAAGAGACCTTCAATATAATTCCTCTTATAAAAATTGATGGTGAGCTCGGCTACTTCTTTGGGAGTGAATGCAGCACGACGGATATCATTACTGCTTCTGTTGATGCAGTAAGCACAGTCATAGATACAGTAATTGGTAAAAAGTATTTTGAGCAATGAAATACACCTGCCATCTGCTGAGAAAGAGTGACAAATTCCGCTGGCGTGTGTAGCACCAATACCCCCAAAATCCTGTGTCCTTACAGAACCAGACGAAGAACAGGATACATCATACTTTGCAGAGTCGGTAAGTATCTGAAGTTTTTCTTCTATTTTCATAGTGTCACTTTAGCCAAAGAAGACATCAAATGGTAAAAAAATGCCATATTGTCATATTTTTGAATGGACAAAAAAAGCATATGAACGGATGACTATTTAGAGTAAGATTCAATATGATTAAATTTGAATTTTATGAACCAGAAATTTTGACACAGGAAGAAGAAAATAACGATGTATCTTCTGAAAACAGAAGAGAACCTTTGAAAAAAAAGCCTTCTGATCCTATTTTTGATAAACATTCATTGAATGCAGAGGATTACAATCGTATCATTGAAATGGCCTGGCAGGATCGTACCCATTTCGATGTTATATATTTTCAGTACGGGCTGAGTGAGAATGAGATAAAAAATCTCATGCGTAAACTTATATCGGCCAAATCTTACCGACGATGGCGCAAGCGTGTACAGGGTAGAAAAACCAAACATAAAAAGCGCTGCATTCACAAACCAACACGCTTTCAGGGCCCTTGGTAATGCAGAATTTCTTGCTATTTCCGCATCAGCTTTTTGAAGATATCGAGAAACTTAAAGGCAATAAGGTCTACTTGCTTGAAGTTCCGATCTTTTTTACTCAATACATCTTTCATGTACAAAAACTCATATTTCACCGCGCTAGTATGAAATACTACAAAGATTACCTCTTGTCACAAAATATAAAGGTTAAATATGTCGAAGTAGAAAATTATGAGGAAACAGTTAAAAACCTAAAAAATGCTACATACTATGATGTAGCCGATTTTGATCTTCAAAAGAGTCTTGAAAAGCATATAAAGGATATCACAATTATTCCTTCACCCAACTTCCTCAACACACAGGATGATACGCTTTTCATGCATTACTTCTATATTAACCAAAGAAAAAGACTTGATATCCTAATGGAAGATGGCAAACCTGTGGGTGGTCAGTGGAGCTATGATAGTGACAACAGGAAAAAATTACCCAAAGATACCCTCTTGCCACAATGGAAACAGTATCAAAATGAGTATATCAATGAAGCCCGTGAATATGTAAAGCA
Organism: Sulfurovum sp.; assembly: GCA_036568165.1. Lineage (GTDB taxonomy): Bacteria > Campylobacterota > Campylobacteria > Campylobacterales > Sulfurovaceae > Sulfurovum. The sequence continues at coordinate 837 of DATCTA010000154.1, read as the reverse complement.
ATTTAATACTGTTGGTGAGCATACACCGTTTTACTATCCTATAACACATAAAGATGCAAAAGAGAATCTACAATACTTTTTTGAAGAACATTTTGAAACTTTCGGTAGCTATCAAGATGCGATGACTTGCCAGGACAGCCCTCTTTATCACTCTATGATCTCAAGCAGTATCAACAGCGGTTTGCTTAACCCAAAAACGGTAATAGATGAAGCTTTAAGTTACAAAGTTCCTTTGAATGCCAAAGAGGGATTTATCCGCCAGATCATAGGATGGAGAGAATTTATGCGCCGAACATATGCAACCATAGGTGTACGACAAAGAACAAGCAACTTTTTTGAATTCTCCAAAGCTATACCTTTTAAAGTTTTTGAAGGGAAAAGTGGACTGCTTCCGGTTGATGATATCATGCATAAAGTACGAAAACGCGGGTATGCACATCATATAGAACGATTGATGATCTTAGGGAATTTTTTTTTATTGACCCAGAGAAACCCTGACAGTGTCTATACGTTTTTTATATCCTTGTTCATCGATGCTTATGACTGGGTCATGGTAGGCAATGTCTATGGCATGAGCCAGTATGCGGATGGTGGTATGGTAACTACGAAACCCTATATATCAGGCAGCAACTACATTCTTAAAATGAGTTACTATCCTAAAGGTGAATGGTGCACTATATGGGATTCTCTTTACTGGCGCTTTATCTACCTGCATGAAGAGAAATTCAATAAAAACCCGCGTATGAAGTTTTCACTTACTGCTCTTAAAAAAATGAAAAAAGATAAACTTGAAGAACACCTCCGGCAAGCAGATGAGTATCTACAATGGCTAGATAG
>DATCTA010000153.1:0-4171 GCA_036568165.1 Sulfurovum sp. | reverse complement strand
AACAGCGATCGGTGCAAATATTTCCGGTACGACAGCTAGAGTCATCGACCTTGCAGAAGACAGAGAACAATTTTCTACTTTCATCAATGAATTAGGATTGAAGCAGCCTGATAATGGGACGGCATTTGCGAAAGATGAAGCGATGGCTATAGCAAACAGAATCGGCTATCCTGTACTTGTTCGCCCTAGTTTCGTACTTGGTGGTCGCGGTATGCGTACTGTCTATTCAGATGCAGAGCTTAGAGAATATATGGATGAAGCTGTAAGTGTATCAAATGATGCTCCTGTTCTTATCGATAAATTCCTTGACAGTGCTATTGAGCTTGATGTAGATGCTATCTGTGATGGCAAAGAAGTTTACATCGGGTCGATCATGCAGCATATTGAAGAGGCAGGTATCCACTCCGGTGACTCTGCATGTTCACTTCCCCCGGTCTCTATCTCTGATGAGCTTCAGGAACAGGTAAAAGAACAAACTGCACAGATCGCACTCGGACTGGGTGTAGTTGGGCTTATGAATATCCAATATGCTATCCATAAAGGTGAGATCTATCTGATCGAGGTGAATCCTAGAGCTTCAAGAACAGTTCCATTCGTATCAAAAGCTACAGGTGTACCTTTGGCAAAAGTAGCTACAAGAGTGATGCTCCAGGGTGATCTTAGAGAAGCATTGAAATTCTACGATACATTTGGTGTGGTCAATTTTGACAAAGAGATCATGGAACCAAACCTTAAAGGCCACGTAGCGGTTAAAGAAGCAGTATTCCCATTCAACAAACTTCCTGGATCAGACCTTATCCTTGGACCTGAAATGAAGTCAACAGGTGAAGTAATGGGAATCAGTGATAATTTTGGTATGTCGTTTGCGAAAAGCCAATTCGCAAGCAAGAACAATATCCCTCTAGAAGGTAAACTTTTCATCTCTCTAACTGAGATCGACAAGCCGCAAGCTGGTGAGATAGGAAAAATGTTCATTGACCTTGGTTTTGAAATTGTTGCTACAAAGGGTACACATGCTGCACTTCAAGCAGCGGGTGTTCCTTCAACAAAAGTACTCAAGATCTCTGAAGGACGTCCGAATATTGATGATATGATCAAAAATGAAGAGATAGCATTGGCTATCAACACTTCTGACAATAAAGCAAGTAAAGATGATGCAAAAACCATCCGACAATCTGTTCTTGCAAACCATGTAGCCTATTTTACTACGTTGGCGGCAGCAAAAGCCACAGCAGCAGCTATAAAAGAACTCAAATCGACAAGTGGTGAACTTGAACCTAAAGCTTTACAAGATTATCTAAGCTAAAATGGAAAATTTAGTTTTTTTGACACAAACCGATACGACTATCGGTTTTGTCTCCCAAAATGCAGACAGACTTTCAGAGATAAAACAGCGCCCTCCTCATAAACATTATATCAAAGCAGTCGACTCTTTAGATACACTCAAAACATTTGCACGTGTACCTCAAATACACAAAAACAGAGTTCGAAGAGCAAAAAAAACAACTTTTATCATGCCTAATGGAAATTCTTATCGAGTCATCAAAGATAAGCATCACATTTTGCTTTTAAATCGTCTAAAATGGGTATATACTACTTCTGCAAATTTAAGTGGTGATGCTTATGATGAAACATTTGCAAGAAAGATGGCAGATGTCATCATAGAACCGATCAAAAAAACCGCTAAACCCTCAAGTATATATAAACTTGGAAGATGCTCAAAAAAAAGGATACGTTAATGTCAGTAATTTATAAAAATGAGAATGTGAGGATAGAAATAGAACCAAGCGAAATTCCTTGGCTAAAGATCTTCACGCAGTACCCATATAAGGAGATGAGTGAAGTACCGGGCTTTATAAAACTAGAAATTTATGATCTGTTAGAGACCATAGAAAAAGAGATGCTTTCCTACTATAAACCTAAAAAAATAAACATCGCGAGTTTTGGAAACTATGTACCTCATGTGCATTGGCATATCATGTCAAGATTTGAAGAGGACAGTTATTTCCCTGAACCGATGTGGGGAACAAAACAGCGTGAAGGTAATTTGGATCTACCAGATTTTGAAGCTTTTTGCGAAAAAGTAGTTAACGCTATAGATTAGCGTATCGTCAATCGTCCCAATTTTGATTTGGGACGGGAAATGTAAAGTTTTATTTACCTTCGTTCTCTGGGCTGTGATCATCCACTTTTTTTTCTTCATCTGCAGCTTTCTTTGAAAACATATCTACATCCAGAAAAAGTCCAACCACTACCCCAATAACAACACCGATCACAATACTTGTAATATCCATACAAACTCCTCCTATTTTTAGTATTAAACCCTTAGGCTATTTATTAGTATAACATAAATATTGTTTTATATATTAAAAAAATATATTTATTTTTTTACACTCTTTTTTACTATATTTAATAAAACTACTAAGATTAGTAGATGTATACTATATAAAGTATAAGGAGTAAATTCAATGATAGAAAACAAGGATATAGAAATAGATGGTACATTGGTCTCACTGGATGAGCTTATCAATGTCTTTAAAGAAGCAAAAACACAAAAAGCCAATGAAAGTAAAGCAGAGATCAAAAGAAGAGATGAACAGGCACTAAAACCTTACCAGGCTGAGCTTATAAAGCTTCAACGTCATCTTGAAGAAACAAACCAAAAAATGATCATACTTTTTGAAGGACGCGATGCAGCAGGTAAAGGTGGTACGATCAGAAGGGTCACTCGATATATGAATGAAAAACATTACCGTGTTGTTGCTCTTGGAAAACCAACGGAAGAACAAAGAACACAATGGTTCTACCAAAAGTACATCTCACACTTTCCAAGAGGCGGAGAGATAGTGCTGTTTGACAGAAGCTGGTACAATAGGGCCATGGTCGAGCATGTATTTGGATTCTGTACCCAAAAAGAGTATGATGATTTCATGAAGGGTGTAAAGGGGTTCGAAAAAGATCTGACGCGTCAAGGGATAATCCTTATCAAACTTTATTTTTCGGTCACCAAGGATGAACAGGCAAGAAGGTTTGAGAGAAGAAAAACAGACCCTCTGAGACAATGGAAACTCAGTGAGATAGATATGCAGGCACAGGACAGATGGGATGAGTTTACCGAAACAAAATACAATATGATCAAAGAGACACATTCACATAATGCTCCATGGACCGTGATCCGTTCCAATGACAAACAGTTAGCAAGACTTGAATCACTAAAAGTGATCGTAAATTCAATCAACTATAAAGACAGAGATGAAAGTCTGGATTATACATTGAATCCTGATGTCGTGATCTCAGGTGCTAGAGAAATTGAGATCATGGATGCACAAAGAACAAGCAGTGGAAAATTTATAGGGTGATCTTTATAGAAACTAGTCCAGATCGTATTTAAAAAGCCATTTAAGTAAAAATGGCGGTGCAACAGTTGTTAGAATGATAACAAAGATCAAAACGGCATAGATATGATTATCAAGTATGCCGTTAAGTCGTCCAACTTCAGCAAATATAAGTCCTACCTCTCCACGCGGTATCATTGAGATGCCGATCAATGCTTTTTTGATTGCAGATGTTCTCTTAAGTAAAAAAACACCTATATATTTACCTATCACGGCAATGATTAAAAAAGTAAGTGCCAAATACCAAAACTTACCTGAAGTGAAATCTATGACCTTTAAGTTCATCGACAAACCAACCATCACGAAAAATATTGGAGTGAACATTTGTGCGATAGGAGCTATAGAACTTTTTACTTTTTCAAGAAACACTTCATCATGTTTTAATCCCATACCAAACGGAAGTATGAAACGCCTAGAAAGTGCAATACCCGCAGCAAAAGAACCTAGTATTTCAGGCGCACCAAAAAGATGTGAAAAGTACGCAAAAAGTGCAATAAGGGAGATAATGATCGTCGGAATAAAACCAGGTACCTTTTTGTGTTCATCAAATCTCCTCACCAAATTAGAAGCATAGTGAGCTACCGTAGGTGCAATAATAAGAAAAAGTAAGATAAATACTGTTGTGTTTAATGTATTAGTTATACTTAATGTTTGTGTTGTTGCATAATCATAAATAAATACTAGAAGCATCACACCCAAAATATCATCTATTACTGCAGCACCGATGACGATTTGTGCAACTTCAGAATGCTCTTTTTGGAGATCTTTTAGTACCC
>DATCTA010000152.1:0-2308 GCA_036568165.1 Sulfurovum sp. | reverse complement strand
AGTGTATTCCCTCGTGTCAGAACAGTAAGATTCTGCATGACGATAGCATCGGCCAGTGAGTTCATGATCTCGTTCGAAGGTACGGATGTTTTGACAAGATTTACAATGTCTGTTTCAGCAAAGACACCGCATTTTGCAGCCACATGGTGAAGTTTGTCCGTCTCAAAGGTGAGTTTCTGCACATCTTCACTCTCCATACCCACCTTCATCGTACACTTTTCGATCGTTGCCCCTGTTCCTGAAGCACATTTGTCATTCATAGAGGTGAGGACGGATTTTTTGCCATCTTCACTCATCTTGAAGTGCATGATCTTCGCATCCTGTCCACCAAGCTCCACTACGGCTCTAACATCAGGATGCATATGTTCAACGGCAAGGACCACCGCATTTACCTCTTGGACAAACCGTGCATTGATCGTCGGTGCGATACGGGTGGCACCAGAACCGGTGATATAGACTTTGTCTATTTTACTGTAGTCTTCGGGATGTGTTTCAGAGAGTTCTTGGAGCAGTCTTAAGAGTGTCTGGGCCTGCTTGGTATCGTGGGGGGTATAGGCTTTTTGGATAATGTTAAAGTTCTCATCACACAGAACGTACTTGACGGTAGTTGAACCAATGTCAATACCCAGTGCGTATTTAGTTATGTGAAGCTTTGTCATTTTTTTTATCCTTTGAGGCACTTTTGAATGCCCATATTATCCATAGTATACCGACTATGATATAAGGTACGCTTAACAACTGACCCGTACTGAAAGGAAGGCTGATCTCATAGGCTTCCTGTCTGGTCTTGGTATATTCAAGTAAAAAACGTGCAGTGAACATGGTGACCAAAAACACACCGGGGATGATCTTTGTGGCAAAGGCAGGGGTGACCTTGCGGTAGATGGCAACCAGAAGAACGAACATCATCAGATATGATATGGCTTCATAGAGCTGTACGGGATGTCTGGGGATCATATCCACTTTGGCAAAAATAATCGCCCACGGTTTGTCACTTGGAAGACCAAGGATCTCAGAGTTGAAAAAGTTACCGATACGCACTGAGGCTGCGATGACCGTACCGGCGATGGCTGTACGGGACAGGACCCACATGTAAGGGGTTTTGTAGCGTTTTGAGAAAATATAGAAGGCAATAAGTACACCCGCAAGACCTCCATGGCTTGCAAGTCCGCCCTTCCAGACTTTGAGTATCTCAAGAGGATGGGAGAGATAGTAGTCGGGTTCATAAAAGAGGCAATGTACCAGGCGGGCCCCGAGTACTGTACCCGCCAATGCATAGATCAGCATCGCATCAAGCTCGGCAGGGTCCTTGCCCTCGTGTTTATAGATCTTTGTCAAAATAAGAAGACCCAGAAAAAAAGAACCCACAAAGAGTACGCCATACCAACGAAGCTGCAGGGCACCTAATTCTAAGATATTGGGATTGACGTTCCAGATAAAGTGTTCCATTAAGTTCATACCTTTGTCTAATTAGGAGTATTATACTCTAAATTCTTTAATGAGATTTACTGAATAGTTGAGATTGATATAAAAAGAGGTAAAAGAGAAGGACTAGCTGTTGATCTTCTCTTTGATCTCTTTGGCTATTGCAGAGATTGCAGCGATCTTTTGTGTATTGTTTAAACTGTCATCCAAAAGTACTTTGACAAATGCGGAACCTACGATGACGCCATCCACACCTTTTGCTTTTTCCTTGGCAGTATTCTGGTCTACACCAAAACCTACATAGACCGGTGTATCTGTGAATTCTTTGATATCCGTGATGATATGCTGAAGGTCTTCACTCTGCCCCGAACCGGTGATACCGGCATAGGCCACAAGATAGATGAATTTTTTTGCATCAGTGACGATCTCTTCTATACGCGCTTTAGAGTCTGTAGGAGCAATAAAATCGATAAGATTCAATCCAGCTGCCTCAATGGAAGGCTTATATGGCTTTGCTTCTTCAAAAGGAAGGTCTGGAATGATGAAACCATTTACACCGGACTTGTTCGCTTCAGCGATGAAAGTGTCTACACCTTTGTGATAAAAGGGATTGAAATATCCCATCCATAAGGTGTCTATATGAGGAGCGATCTTTGCTGAGGCTTTAAAAAGGTGGTCAAGTTTAAAACCGTTCTCCAAGGCTTTGAGATTTGCTTTTTCGATCACAGGCCCGTCTGCGACAGGGTCGGAAAAAGGCATACCCAATTCAAGTGTATCAACACCTGCTTCAGCCAAAGCCAAAGCAGCATCAACTGTAAATTCCAACGAAGGGAAACCGGTAGTAATATATGCAACTAAATTTTTCAATATGGGCTCTTTTATG
>DATCTA010000151.1:0-4202 GCA_036568165.1 Sulfurovum sp. | reverse complement strand
AACTTAGGAAAGGGTGGTTGTAGAGGGGATTGCAGGCCTATTTACAGCAGCATACCGCTTTGCTGTTTTTTTGTACTGACGATATCGATTTCATTAGGATCGATAAAGTCTTTTCGTTCATAAGCTTCAAGTGCATATCTTCCTATCATGGCGGCATTGTCTGCACAGTATTGAAGCGGTGCAACATGCAGTGTTTTGCCAAATTCATCACACAGCTCCTGGTATGCATTTCGTATATATTTGTTTGCAGATGCTCCTCCTACGATGGCAAAGTCTTTGATCTTCTCTTTTGCAAAGATCTTTTTGCTTTTTTGGAGCAGATGGAGTTTGATCGCTTTTTGAAATGAAGCAGAAAGGTCTGCTTTGTCCTGTTCGCTCATACCTTCACTGCCGCCAAGTTCTTCCACTTTAAGTCTAACGGCATTTTTAAGTCCTGAGAGAGAAAAAGCGATCAGTTTAGAGTTGCGAAGAGGTATAGGGAGTTCAAACCTGTTCTCATCCCCTTTTAGTGCAAGCGCTTCTATGAGAGGACCACCAGGGTAGCCTAAGCCCATCATTTTGGCACATTTATCAAAACTTTCGCCTACCGAATCATCTATGCTCGTAGCCAAGATCTCCATATGCTCAAAACCCTTGACCCTTATAATCTGGGTATGTCCGCCTGAGATAAGCAGAACAAGTAGGGGCATGATAGGTTCTTTTTCAATAAAAAGCGAGTAGATATGCCCTTTGAGATGGTGTACCGGGATAAGCGGGATATCAAGCAATGTGCTAAGTGTTTTTGCCATCGCTATCCCTTCAAGCAGTGTGACGCCCAGTCCTGGTTGGTTGGTGACAGCAATTGCTTTAAGCTTTTCAAAGTAGGGCTTTGTCTCCTCCAGCAGCTTTGGAAGTGCGACCGCATGCAGTCTTGATGCAAGTTCAGGAACGACACCGCCGTAACAGGAGTGTTCTCTCTCTTGTGAGATCTTTTTGTGATAAAGAACTTTTTTGCTTTCTATATCAGTGATGGCTATAGAGCTGTCATCGCAGCTAGATTCTATACTCAAAATCATAAAGACGCCTCCTTATGATTTAGGTAGCAGTGTAGGGATGTACTGTAAGACAGTACTTGTGTTATTTGAATTGAGCTTTTATAAAGCTTACTCTTTGCTCCTTGCTCTCTGCTACCTATTGTCATTTTTTTGCTCCATTACCAATTGTTCTATACGTTCCCATTTGCCATATCCGCTATCAGCATTGATATGGCCACCATTTTTTATGATCTCTAAAGGGATAGCATAATGCTCGGCCATCATTTGAGCCTCTTCTATTTTGATATAAGGGTCATTGTCTGAAACGATCATCCGTATCTCTTTGGCATGAAGATCTTCAGGCAGTGAACAGGGAAAAAAGGTTTTGATAGTATCTATATCTGTAGTAAGGCTGGGAGGCGATACAAGAAAAAGCCGTTTAATGTGGGACAGCTCTTGCATATCAGCTTCGTTACAGAGCCAGAACCAAAGGGTATTGGCCAAAGAATGACAGACAACCGTATCAGGCTTAAAGTCCTGCAGTATCTCTTTGAGCTGTTTTACCCATCTGTTCTTCGAAGGGAAATGACAGTTGTCAAGCAGGGGAAAAGAGACCGTACCATAGGCTTTGGCGACAGTACCTGCCAATTGGGCTTGCCAGTGTGGGTCATCGCTTCCGCCCCAGCCATGAAGGATCAGGACCTTATCTTGCGTTGACATAGGCTCGTATCTCCTTATCTAATTGAGTGATCTCATCGATGTTTGATGCTTTGACAGATTCAAATCTTTGATAGGCATCCAAGACGATATCACTCATGCCAAAAAATGAACATTTCTCTTGCTGGAATGCTTGAATGGCCTCTTCATTCGCTGCATTGACCACGACACCCAAATGTGGATGTGAAAGGATATGCTCTTTGATGTTCCATATTGGATAACGCACTGCTTCAATAGGCAAAAACTCCAAACTTCCCATACCGAGCAGATCGGTAGGAGGCAAGATAGGGTCATTGACCTCTCCTTTCAGCGCAAAGGCTATAGGCAGTTTCATATCGACCCCAGCAAAGTGTGCAGTGGTAGAACCATCTTTAAATTCTGCAAGGGCATGAATGATCGATTTTTTTTCGATAACGGCATCAACATGAGTCGTATCAAAGAGCCATTTTGCCTCTAAAAGTTCAAAGAGTTTGTTGGTCATGGTAGCTGAGTCTATAGTGATCTTGTTCCCCATGGACCAGTTTGGATGCTTCAGTGCATCGGAGAATGTGGCATCTTTCATTTTGTCCAGTTCCCAGTCTCTAAATGCACCGCCGCTTGCAGTAATGTAGAGCTTTGAGATAGGACGTTCGTTCATCAGGTACCATAGTCCAAAGTGTTCGGAGTCTATAGGGGTGATAAGCGACATGTCTATGAACTCTCCTGCAACAACCAAAGACTCTTTATTTGCCAATGCAACGCGTTTTCCCATGCCGGTAGCTTTAAGTGTCGGAGCAAGTCCAGTATAACCCACAAGCGCATTGACAACAGTATCGCTGCTGGACATTTCGATCAGTTCTAAAATGCCCTGTGCGCCACAGAGGACATGAGGATGATCTACTTTGGCTTTGTCAGCTTCATTGGCTATGGCAACAACTTTGGGTCGATGTTCTTTGATTTGCTGATTGAGAAGTTCTATATTGTTGCCTGCTACCAATGCCTCTATAGCAATGTTGTAGCGTTTGGCGATGATGAGAGTGTTGACCCCAATGGAACCCGTAGAGCCAAGTAAAACGATGCTATTCATTTATGTCTCAATAAAACGACTAGTCGTTTGAGCATTACGCTGAGTAAAACACAGTGTTAACAATCTAATATCTAATAAAGATGCTAAAATGCATGTTTTTAGATTTAGACAAAGCTGGGCTTTGCTCATTTGGCGTTCCATTATATCAGTGATCTCAGTGCAATGACCATGATAACCGCACCAAAGAGGTACCCATCTATTCTATCCAAGATACCGCCATGCCCAGGTAGCAGATCTCCAGAGTCCTTAACGCCTGCTTCACGTTTAAGATATGATTCAAAGAGGTCTCCAAACACTGAAGCGACAGAGGTCACTACCGTCACGATGATTGCGATCCATAGATCAACAACATAAAGTCCGGCAAAACTACCGGCAATAGAAGCGATAATAACACCGCCAAATACACCTTCAAGCGTTTTGTTAGGAGAAGTGTCTGAAAACTTTGTCTTACCTATGGTTTTGCCTGTGAAAAATGCACCTACATCCGTAAGTGCGACGGTAACGAGAAGCCAGAACATAGAGACGATACCAAAATCCTGGTAGAGGATAAGGAAAAACAGTATCCCACTGACCGGATAGAGGAAAGGGAGAAGCAGTCTCTTGTCAAAATTGTGGAAATAAGCAAGTGAAGAGGCAAATATAACAGCCATAAAGAAAAAAAGATCATCCGGATTCGGGTAAAAATAAGCCACTAGCCATAAAATGATGGCCCATACGTACATGGAAGGACCAGTAAGTTTGAATAGTTTCATCGCTTCATAAAAAGCAAAAATGTAAACGATCCCCAAAAAAGCCCACATGACAAAAAAGTTGTCTACCCAGCCGATGAGTCCTACAAGTGCTAGGAGTCCTATACCTGTAAGCCATCGAGCCTGATAGTCTGTAAATATCTTCATCATTATTATTTCCTTAGTTTTAAATAAAAATATTATAGCACGTTTTGATTAGAAGGGGACTAGACCCTGATCTCAACACCTTCCTTGGTAATAGAAATGGTGTCGTATTTGTTGTAAAGTACATTGGAGCCCTCTTGGACTTTGACGAACTTTCGTTTGGTATAGTCGACCTCATAATCACCAGGATTTTTCACTGAAAAGTCTACACAAAGTTTTGCGGCATTTTTGAGTACGGATTCAGGAATATTTTGTTTATCGGTTCTGATGATGACATGGCTTGAAGGTATGTCACGTACGTGCATCCAGACATCATTGGCTTTTGCGATCTCCAAAAGCTTTTGGTTCTCTTTGCTGTTCCGTCCCACAAGTACCTTGTAATCTTCGATCCAGAAGAGTTCTCCCTCGGGAAGACGCTCTTTTTTGCGTTGCTGTTTGGCGCGTTTAGGGACAAGAAGTTCAAGTTCATAGGGCTCTTTTGCCTGTTCAAGGGCATAATAGATATTATCGTAG
>DATCTA010000150.1:0-2487 GCA_036568165.1 Sulfurovum sp. | reverse complement strand
TCTTTTGGGAGTACAGGTTTTCTCAGGTTTGATGATTTCATAATTGGGATAATAGTAAGGCTTTTTTTCTACATTTCCACAACCGCTCAAAAGTAGCAAAGCTGGTATAAACAGTAAAAAATGTTTTATTCTGTATATCATAATATGCCCCTTTCTAAAGTATGAGCATTGCGTCGCCATAGGAAAAGAACCTATATTTATTTTCTATGGCTTCTTTATATAAGTCTAGCGTTTTTTTTCTTCCTATAAAAGAAGAGACAAGCATGATAAGTGTGCTTTTAGGCAAATGAAAATTTGTGAGTAAATAGGTGACTCTTTGCGGAGGGTTGGAAGGATTTAAAAATAGGTCACATTCTCCCTGCGTTTTTTTAGTTCGTGCGTAGTACTCAACTGTTCTTGTCACTGTTGTTCCTATGGCCAGTATCGGTCTGCTGCTGTCCAATACTTTTGCCGATGATTCAGGGATCTCAAAATATTCAGAATGCATAGGATGGTCGAGTATCTCTTCGGCTTCAACAGGCTTGAATGTCCCAGCCCCCACGTGGAGTGTTATCTTATGGGTTTTATGCCTCTGCTCAAGTGCTGCAAAAAGTTCAGGTGTAAAGTGCAAAGAGGCTGTCGGTGCTGCAACAGCGCCTGCTTTTTTGGCAAAAAGCGTTTGGTAGTCCGTTTCATCCTTTTTGTTATCCTCTCTTTGCATATAAGGAGGCAGAGGGATATGTCCTATCTGATCAAGGATCAGCACCAGTTCTTCAAAACGTATCTCTTTGCCATGATGCGCGAATGTAACAATGCGTGAACCATCTTCATTCAATCCTGTCACCGTTGCTGCAAGACCATCATCAAACAGGAGTTCAGTACCTATCTTGACCTTGCCTCGGATCAGTACAAGATAATGATGTGCATCCAGAGGTTTGTTAAAAAGGAGTTCTACTTTTCCTCCACCTTGTTCACTTAAAGTTTTTTTGTGACCATAGATCCGGGCTTTGATGACACGGGTATCATTGAGAAAGACATCACACTCCTTTGGCAGGAATTCTAGCAAATGTTTAAATGTGGTATGGGTAACCGTATCTGTTTTTCTATCATATACCATCAATTTAGCATGATCTCTAGGGTATACAGGTGCTGTGGCTATGAATCCTTCAGGGAGTTCATAGTCATAATTTTTGGTCAGAAGCTCTTCGTTCATAGGATAGCTAGGAGTCGTTTTGTGATGATTCACTCTCTTGGAGTGTTTCTACATCCTCTTCATCTTCAATATGAGGGTTTACCGCACGAACAATGAGTATAGATACACCATAAAGAAGCACTAGCGGTGCTGCCATGAGAAGCTGTGTTAGTACATCGGGTGGTGTAAGCAGGGCAGCAAGTATAAAGATAAGCACTACTGCATATTTGAAAAAATCTTTAAGGGTCTTATCTGTGACCAGTCCAAGCAGTGCTAGGAAATACGCAAAGACAGGAAGTTCAAATGCGATACCAAATCCCATCATGATCTTTGTAAAAAATCCTACATAATCTTCAATATTGATCAGCGGTGTATAGAGGAAAGAACCAAAGGTAATGAGAAATTGAAAACCAAACGGTGTAACGATATAGTAGGCAAACAATACACCTACTGCAAACATGACAGTTCCCCCGATCACAAAAGGAAGTACCATTTTTTTCTCATTACTGTAGAGACCGGGAGCAACAAAAAGCCAGATCTGATAGAGAATGTAAGGCAGCGCTCCAAGCAGTGCCGCAAAAAACGATACTTTGAGCGCTACAAAAAATGCTCCACCGACCTGATGCGTTGTTACCATACCTTCTGCCGCTTTTTTTGATATTGCTGCAACCTGCTCAAGTGCATCGTTGAGTGGTGCAGTCACCCATGCCAAGATGGCCTCATGGAATGTAAATGCAACAATAAATGCAATAAATACAGAGAGGACTGAAAGTCCGAGTCTTTTTCGTAGTTCAACAAGGTGGGGTCTAAGTTCACTAAACATTATGCTTCATCTTTAGGCGTAGCGGATGTTTCATCATCAGCTTCTTTTTTCTTATTCTTTTTTGGCTTTTTTAAGGTCACAGTCTCATTTTTTGTCTCTACCTGTGTAGCGACACTTGATTCACTGCTCTTTTGCTCTGTGTCATCTGGTTTTGATAAACCCGCTAGATCGCTAGGTGACTTGGTAGAGATCTCTTTATCATATGAGAGATCATCAAAATTATCAAAATCGATGTTTTTAAAATTTTTAAGCTCATTTGTGGCTTCATCAAGTTGACGTTTATAGCTTAATGCCTCTTCTTTAAGATCAGCGATCTTCATCTCTTCTTCCAAAGAACTTTTTGCCTCTCCGATGGTCTTTTTAACACTTTTGATGAATTTAGCGATCTCTATCATCGTTGAAGGCAGCTTATCCGGCCCTAAAAAAAGTATAGCAATAATGGAAATTAAAAGTAACTCGGTAAAGCCGATTCCAAACATAATATGCCTTGTGG